>CALCXL010000491.1 GCA_937907595.1 uncultured Pseudomonadota bacterium | reverse complement strand
GACGGACATGGCCTCGACCGTCGCCGCGATCGCCGCTGCGAGGCCCGACGTCGTGATCAACACCATCAACGGCAACTCCAACCCCGCCTTCTTCCGGGCGCTCGCCGACGCGGGGCTGGACGCGCGCTCCACGCCGGTCCTCTCCTTCGCCCTGGGCGAGTCGGAGCTGGCGACCATGGCCGACGTGCCTGTCGCCGGCCACTACGTCGCCTGGAGCTACCTGCAGGGCCTGCCCATCCCCGCCAACCAGGAGTTCCTGGCCCGCTGGCGTCGTCGACACCCCGACCGGCCCATGAGCGAGCCCATGGTGGAGGCCTACACCGCGGTGCGCCTCTGGGCCCAGGCCGCCGAGGCCGCCGACTCCTTCGATCCCGGGACGGTCGCGCGGGCCAGCCGCGGCGCCTCCATCGCGTCGCCGGGGGGCTTCACCTACATCGACGAGGACAACGGCCACGCCTGGCGCAACCTGAGCGTCGCCCGCATCCAGCCCGACCGGAGCCTGGATCTGGTCTGGCAGGAGCGCGCGCCCGTGGCTGCGGAGCCCTGGCCTGCGAGCCGGAGCCGCGAGGAGTGGCAGACCCTGCTGGACGACCTCCAGGCCGGTTGGGGCGGAGCCTGGCAGGCGCCCGCCGCTTCCAGCCCCTGAGTCGCCGGGGGGATTCGGCCCCCGCTGCCCCGATCCACCCCGCACGGGCTGGCTTCGGCGCACGCCGGGGGTGCGAACGGACACAGTCCTTCGCTACAGTCGCCCCGCTCGCGCCTGCGAGGAGGAGGAACACATGAAGAAGATCGCCTTGGGCATCCTGGCCCTCATCGCCGTCGCCGTGCTCGCCGTCTTGGGCCTGGCGTCCACCAAGCCCGACCACATCCACGTGGAGCGCACGGTCGAGATCGCCGCCACGGCCGCCGACATGGCGCCCTTCGCCGAGGACCTGCGGAAGGTCCAGATGTGGAGCCCCTGGAACGAGAAGGACCCCACTTTGGTGCCGACCTACTCGGACCCCAGCACCGGCGTGGGGGCGACCTACTCCTGGAAGGGCAACGACCAGGTCGGTGAGGGATCCATGACGACGACGTCGTCGGTGCCGGGCAAGGTCGTACACCACCTGCACTTCATCGCCCCCTTCGAGGGACAGGCCGACGCCACCATCGCCTACGAAGAGGCCGGCGACGGGCTGACCGTGGTCTGGTCCTACGACGACCCGGCCGCCCTGTTCATGACCAAGGTGATGACCGTCTTCGTGGACATGGACGACATGCTCGGCCCCGACTACGAGAAGGGCCTGAAGAAGCTCAAGCCCCTGGTCGAGGCCGCCGCCGCCGAGCGCATGGCCGCTGAGAAGGCCGCCGCCGACAAGGCCGCCGCCGAGGCCACCGCCGCCGCCGAGGGTGCCGAAGACGGCGAAACCCCCGCCCCCGAGTAGCGCCGACGCGACGCTCAGGGCGCGCGGCAGAAGTCCGCGTCCGGGGCCTCCGCGAAGCCCTCGAGCCCCCGCACCTTGTTGTGGAAGAGGTCCAGCACGGCCGGCTGCTCGAACGCGCAGTACAGCCGCCGCTCCAGCCCGTCGGTGCTGATCGGCCCCGGCGCGTGCTGCGCGGCGTAGGCGCGAAGCTCCTCCAGCAAGGCCTCCACCCCGACCTGGTGGGCGATGCCGGCGAAGACCAGGGCCCCCTGCAGGTAGTCGCCCAGGCCCAGCCCGGCCCCTGCCCACTCGTCCTCGCCCGTTAGCAGCCGGGCCCCGCGCACGCCCGCCGGCACCGCGCTGGGCGCGAAGGGGTCCGCCCCGGTCGCCCAGAAGGCCATGCCCTCGTCGATCCAGCCGTGCTGGTCGGCCACCGGCGACAGGCCGCGCCCCCACCAGGAGTGCGCGATCTCGTGCTCCAGCGCCCCGGGCACCGACAGCGTGGCGCCGTCGTACTCCATGGACACGTCCAGGCCCGAACGCATCCACGCCAGGTACCGGTCGCCGTGCAGGTAGGGGCCAAGGCGCTCGTCGTAGGTCTGGATCGCGGCCTGGGCCACCGCAGCCGAAGCCGCCAGATCCACGCCCTCGTCGTCGGCGAAGCGCAGCAGCTCGACGTTCACCGTGCGCCCCTCGGGCAGGCCCACGGGGTGCTGCAGCCGCTCGACCCGGGCTTCGGGGAACAGCGCCCAGAAGAACCCGTGGCCCTGCTTCTCATCGAAGGCGACGGTCCAGCGATTCTCACCCACCTCCTGCACGTCGCCGTTGGCCACCAGGCCGTGCTCGTCGCCTTCGATCGCCACATCCAAGGTCAGCGCAAAGCGGTCGAACAGCAGGTTGGAGGGCATCCAGAGCTCCAGCATCTGGTCCGGCATGCCGTCCTCCTGGGCCGACGACCACCACGCGGTCGCCCCCTCGAACTCCAGGCGGGGCAGCGCGCCGGGCAGCAGGTCCCCGGGCTCCACCACGCTGACCACCTCCAGGTCGTGATCGCTGCAGGGCGACAGGGCCTCGGGCAGCAGCGTGAGGGTGCGCGGGGGATCGGAGACGCGGAGCTGCTCGGTCTGCACGGCGACCCCATCGAGGCGGACCTGGGCGTCGGCGTCGCGGAGCTGGAACACCGGGCGGCCGCCGTGCTCTGAGGCGGTGAAGCGGGCGAAGGCCTCCACGCGCAGGTCGCCGGCGGTGGGGTCGATGCGCACGGTGGCGTCGACCTGGCGCAAGTCGATGGCGGAGATCAGGCCGGCGTCGGGCTCGTCGCGGGGGGGAGGCGCCAGGCCCAGGTCGCGGGAACCGCAGTGCGGCGGCGGGGGTTCGGGCTCCTCGCAGCCCACCAACGCCAGCGCGAGGAGCGCGGCTACCAGTCCAGGATCGCGGTGCCCCACGTGAAGCCCGATCCGAAGGCGATGCAGGCCACCTTCATGCCCGGCTTCAGCCGGCCGTCCCGCTCGGCCTCGGCCATGAGCAGGGGGATGGTGGCGGCGGTGGTGTTGCCGTAGCGGTCGATGTTGTGGACCAGCTTCTCTTCGGGGATGGCCATCTGCTTTGCGATGTACTGGTTGATCCGCATGTTGGCCTGGTGGAAGAGGAAGAGGTCGATGTCGTCGCCCAGGATGTCCGTGGCGGCGCAGGCCTCCATCAGCCCCAGGCACATCCGCTCGACCGCGTGGCGGAAGACCTGCCGGCCGTCCATCTGCGCCCAGATCATCTCCGGCGCGACCCGGGCGTAGCCGTCCTCCCCCACGTCCATGAAGGGCCGCTTGCGCGTGTCCCAGACCTTCTGGCAGAGCACGTCGGCGAAGCGCCCATCGGCCCCGCACTTCCAGTAACGCACGCCGCGGTCCTCGTCGGTCGCGCTCACGATCACCGCGCCGGCCCCGTCGCCGAAGAGGGAGGCCACCGCCCGCCCCTCGGTGCTCAGATCCAGCGCGGCCGAGTGCACCTCCGCCCCCACCACCAGGACGTGGTTGCAGGCGCCGGACTTCACCATCGACGTGGCGGTGCCCAGCCCATACAGGAAGCCCGAGCACTGGTTGCGGATGTCCATGGCGCCCACGAAGGTCGCCTTCCCGTCGCAGAGCCCCAACTTCTCCGCCAGCAGCACACCCGAGCCCGGGAACGCGTGCTCGGGGGAGAGCGTGGCGAAGAGGATCATGCCGATGTCGGTGGCTTGCAGCCCCGCCGACTCCAGCGCGGCCTTCGCGGCCTCCAGCGCCAGATCCGACGGGCCGATGCCCTCGGGTGCGAAGCGTCGCGCCTTGATGCCGGTGCGCTTCTGGATCCACTCGTCGTCGGTGTCGATCCCGTAGACGTCGACCAGATCCTGGTTGGTGACCACCTGGGGCGGCACGTAGCCGCCGGTGCCGGAGATGTACGCGTTCTTCACTCGCCCGCCTCGGTTGTTCGGTCGGGGACCATAGCGTCTGGGGACCGCACCGGCACCGCGTCGGTCAGTCGACCGGGTCCGAGGGCCCAAACTCCTCCTCTTCGAGGGCCACGCCCGCCTCCACGGCGTCGCGGTGGCGCAGGGCGGCCTGCACGGCGTCGTCGACCTCGTAGAAGATGTGGCCGTCGCCCAACAGGTCCACGATCCCCGTCTCGGCCATGACCCGCAGCACCGATCCCTTGACGTGGGAGATGAAGATCTCCACCTGCTGTCGGCGCAGCTCCCGGACCAGCTCGGCGTACGTCTCCGCCGCGGTGGAGTCCAGGGCGTTCATGCTGGAGGCGTCGAGCACCAAGGCCACCGCGTCGCCCGCTTCGTCCAGGCGGCGGTAGAGCGTGTCCTTGAGGTAGCTGACGTTGCCGAAGAAGAACTGGGCGTCCATGCGCAGGATCAGCACGCGTCGGGACGTGATCGCGTGGGGGAAGTGGTCGACGCAGCGGTAGCTCCGGGTCCCGTCGATGCGGCCCAGGATGGCGATCTCCGGCCGCGTCGACGTGTAGACGAGCCACAGCAGCGACGCCACCACGCCGATCACGATGCCCAGCTCGATCGTGCCGAAGAGCGTCGCCGCGAACGTGATCACCAGCAGGCCCAGGTCGTCCCGCTTGGCCCGCCACAGGTAGACCCACTCCTGCAGGTCCAGCAGGCCGGCCACCGCCACCAGGATGATCGCGGCCAGGACCGGGGTGGGCAGGAAGTAGAAGACCGGAGTCAGGAAGGCCAGGGTGAGGGCGATGACCCCCGCGGTGAACACGTTGGCCAGGGGGGTCTTGGCGCCCGCGGCGGCGTTGACGGCGGTGCGGGAGAGGGCGCCGCCCACCGTGTATCCGCCGAAGGTCGCCGACGCGATGTTGGCCGCTCCCAGCGCCACCAGCTCCTGTGTGGGCGAGATGTCGTAGCGGTTCTGCCGCGCGAAGGTCTTGGCCGAGGAGATCGACTCCATGAAGCCGATCAGGCCGATGGCCAGGCCCATGGGCAGGGCAGCGCGCAGATCGTCCACCCCAAACTCGGGCCAGCGGGGCACGGGCAGGCCCGCGGGCACCTCCCCCAGGACGGCCACGCCCGCGCCCTCCAGGTCCAGCACCCAGGAGGCCGCCACGCCCAAGCTCACGGTGATCAGCGCCGCCGGGAGACGGGGGGCGAAGCGCTTGAGGGCCACGAGCAGGGCGATGGCGAGGAGGCCCACCGCCATCTGGGGGGGCACGGTCTGATCCAGGTTCGCGCCGATGTCCCGCAGCGAGTTCACGACCGAGCGCCCGCGGGGCACGTCGAAGCCGAAGAGGTGCCGGAGCTGCGAGGTGCCGATGATGATGGCGGCCGCGCCCGTGAAGCCGGAGACCACCGGGTGCGACAGCAGGTTGACCAGGCCGCCCATGCGCGTCACAGCCAGGATCAGCTGGCATCCGCCGGCGACGAGCGTCAACACCAGGGCCAAGGCGACGATGGCGGAGACGTCGGTGGTCTCCGGGGGCAGCAGCTCGTGGATGCCGGCCGCGACCAGCAAGGAGGCCATGGCCACCGGGCCCACCGACAGCTGCCGGGACGTGCCGAGGAGCGCGTAGACCAGCAGGGGCACGGTGGCGGCGTACAGGCCCATGACCGGGGGCAGCCCGGCCAGCAGGGCGTAGGCCATGGCCTGGGGGATCAGCATGACCCCCGTGGTCAGGCCAGCGGACAGGTCGCCGCGCAGAGTGGTGAGGTTGCTGCGAGGCAGCCAGACCAGGAACGGGAAGAGCCGCGAGAGGAATCCGAAGACCATGCGCGCGAGTTTACGCAGTGGATCGCCGGGTGGCTGGCGGTGCGAGGGCATCGATCGTCGCGCCGTGTCCCGCGAACGCAGCGGGGCGCCGTCGGGGCGGGTACATTCCCGCGATGGACGACTCCCTCAATGTTCTCGGCACCTTGTTGAAGCCCTGCTCCCTGGACCCGGTGACGGGCT
>CALCXL010000490.1 GCA_937907595.1 uncultured Pseudomonadota bacterium | reverse complement strand
TGCGGATGGAGGCGATGCCCTTGCCGTGCACGATCCGCACGACGCGGAAGCCGGCCGCGTGGGCCTCGGGCAGCCAGTCGCGCACCACCGGCCCGCAGTCCTTCGGCCGGAACCAGTGCAGGTCCAGGGAGTCGGTGATGGGGACCTCGACGGTCTCCGGCGGCGTCCAGGGCTCCTCGTCGGCCATGAGCGAACCGTAGCAGCCCCCGCGCCCGCTCAGGACGGCGACGACCGTCGGCACGATCGGCGACAAGGGCGCCCCCGGGGTCGATCCGACGACACTCGCCCCCGGGGGCGATCCGACTACACTCGCCGCCGTGGCCCTGCCCCCCTTCGACGCCTACGTGCCCCCACCCCTGCCCGCGTCGGAGGGCCTGGGCCTGGTGACCTGCGTGCCCGAGCGCTACGCGGCGCTGGCCTGGGGGATGCTGGCCAGCCTGCGCCGCCTCAGCGACCTGCCGGTGGAGGTGCACCACGCCGGGGACGAGCTCAGCGAGCGCAGCCGGGACCGCCTGCGGGAGCACGACGTCGCCTTTGTGGACACGGCCGCCACCCTGGATCTGCCCGCGGAGGACCTGCGCGGCTACCAGCTGAAGCCCCACGCCATCGCCGCCAGCCGATTCTCCCAGGTGCTGCTGGCGGACGCCGATCTGCTCTTCTTCGACCGCCCCGAGCGCGCCCTGGAGCCCCCCTCCCCCGGCGTGTTCCTCTTTCGCGATCGCGGCTTCGAGGATCGCCGACTGCGTCTGCCGAAGGCCTCCATGCTGCGGCTGCGTCGAGCCTTTCCGGGCCTGGACCTGCCGCCCCTGCACCGGCGGCACCACGCCGAGGCGGGGCTGGTGGCCTGGGACAAGGATCGGGTGCCCCTGCGCGCGCTGCTCTACCTCAATGGGCCCGCGCGCCCCTGGCTCTACCGCTGGTTCTTCGGCGACAAGGAGACCTATTGGATCGCGGCGCAGCTGGAGGGCCCGGGCGCCGCGTTCTCCCCCCTGCGGCCGGGCGCGATCGTGGGACGGGACCCCGAGTCGGGCCGGCTGCGCGCCCCGCAGATGCTGCACCACCACCCCGTCGACCAAACCCCGTTCTGGGCCCAGGGCGGGCACCTGGTGCGCAAGGGGGGGCGTCGTTGGCCGGTCAGGCTGGAGACGACGACGGGCGCCGACCTGCGCTGGAAGAGCCCCTGGCGCTTCGACGGGCCCACGCAGCCCCTGGACGCCCCCTGGCTGGAGGAGATCGGCGCAGAGGTGCGTCGGCAGTTCGCCGGGGGTTGAGCCGGAGGCGGCTCGAATGCGAGCGCGGGAGGCTCAGGCCTCGGCGGTGGTCTCGGCCGGGGCGTCGGGATCGGGCATGAGCTCGCTGATCTGCCCGGCCTCCGTCTTCTCCACCGCCACGCTGGGCGTGACCCCGCCGTGGAGCACCGCCAGCAGCGCCGGCATGTAGGTGTCCATCATCAGCAGGTTCATGAGCACGATGTTGCGGAACATCGTGGGGTCCAGCTTGGTGTCCGACACGTCCAGCCCGGTGCGGTAGCGCACCTCGCCGTCGTCGACGTCCATCTCAAACCCGCCGAGCACCGCGCCGTAGTTGGATCGCAGGATGAACTCGGCCACATCGACCCGGCTGGCCTCCGCGACGGCCACGGGCGCCACCGAGTAGAAGAGCACCTGCTGCTCCTCCTCGCGGCAGATGACGAAGCAGGGCCACAGGCCGTTGCTTCCCTTGTAGGTGAAAGAGAAGGACTGGTCGTCGCGGGTCTCGTATTCGATCCCCTGCCCCTCGAGCCAGCCGCCAACGGTTTCAAAAATCGGTCCCATGGTCATGGAGCTTACGTCACCCTTGCATCAGTCGCCGAGCCGGAACTTCGGCGAGGGCGGCAGGTACTTGTCGACCACCGGCTGATCGACCTTCTTCCACTCAGTCTTGAAGCTGCGAACGCGCCGCGCCCAGTCCTTCTTGCTCATCTCCTGGTGGGCGTCGGTGCCCTTGTCCACCGCGCCGACCGTCTCGAGCGCCCCGCCGAGGTAGCTGAAGGCGCTGCGGCTGGAGACGTGGGACATCGTGGCGGCCGGACGGTTGTGCCAGTAGCCCGCGCGCATCGTCGACAGCGTGTTGGGGAAGCCGTCCATGGCCTCGGACGCTCGGGCCGTCTGGTTCTGAATGAGGAAGGCGTTGCCCTTGAAGTTGTACGCACCCTCGGAGTTTTCGATCATCTCCTTCACCGACGGGCCGGACAGCGCGTTGATGACGTCGTTGTACTTCTTGAGCGCGGCCATGGTCTTGCCGATGCCACCGCCCTTGTCGATCAGCTTCTTGAGCAGGCCGCTCTCCTCGGCCCCATCCAGCGTCTGCGACAGCTCCAGGCACGCCTCGGACGCAGCCATCAGCTTGCCGTCGAAGGCCACCGCCTTGATGGTCCCGAGGCCCGGCGGGAGGGAGGAGATTCCAAGGTCGACCAGCTTCATCCCCGCCTTCGTCAGCGAGAAGAGGATCTTCATGATCTCCATCTTCTCCTGCATGGCCTTCAGGCCGCCCGCGCTGCCGCCGGGGGTCTTCTTGAGGTCGGTCGCAGGCGTGGAGCTGACCTTCTTCTCCGTCTCGAAGGCCTTCTTGGTGTCCGCCTCAAGCGCCTTGTCCTTGCCCAGCAGGCTGTCGCCGCTGACGGCCGGCTTGCCCTCGGGCTCGCCGAAGGCCCACTTGCCCTTGTAGCCAAAGCTGAACAGCTCACCGAAGTCGATGGTGTCCTTGCCGAAGTTGGCCAGGGTGGTGTCCATGCCCAGGAACTCGGCGATGAGGTCCAGGGAGGTCTTCAGCGCCGCCGTGCCCGCCACGTTGAAGTCCAGGCCCACGTCGCCGCCCAGCTTGCCGCCCTTCGCGTACAGCGTGCCCGAGGGGGTCAGCGTGGCCGCGAGCTTCGGCTGGAGCGAGGCCTTGGCCGACAGGCCGAAGTAGGCCTTGCCTTCCTTGCCCACGCCCAGGCGGCCGTCCATGGTCAGGTGGCCCTTGGCGTAGGCCTCGCCCGTGACCTTGGCCTTGGCCTTGAAGTCCGGGAACTCCATGTCCTGCGGGTTGAACTCCTTGCTGTTCTCCAGGCTGGCCTGCAGCACCACGGGCTCGGTGCCCACCTCGTAGCCCGCGTTGATCATCATCGCGGCGCGCACGCCCTTGATGGTCACGCCGCCGCTGAGCAGGGTCCACTTCTTGGACCCGGGCATGCCGCGCTCGTAGAATTTCTTCTTCTTGAGCACCGGCATGGTGACGTCGCCCTTGAGCGTCACCCAGGGCAGCATCAGGCTGTCGGTGGGGTCGAAGCGCAGGGAGGCCAGGCCGGTGAACATCTTGTTGGGCTTGTAGGTTGCGTTGCCCAGGCCGCCGAAGCGGCTGTCCTTCAGGCTCATCTGGGACACGTTGCCCACGAGCTTGCCCTTGAGCATCTCGAAGCGGTCGATGGCGCCGCCCAGGAAGCTGAAGTCGGGCAGCCCGCTCTTGCCGAACTCCAGCTTGGCCTCGGAGACAGCGCCCTTCGCGCCCTTGCCGTCGTTGAGCTTGTGCACCGTGAAGGATGCGTTGGCGATGCCCGCCTCCGTCAGCTCGTTCTTGTCGATCGTCGCGAAGGCCATCAGGTCCTTGTGGACCGTGACCAGCTTGCCGACCTTGATGTCCTTGCTGGTCTTGAAGGTGCCCTTGCCGCTGACGATGGGGTCCTTCTTCGTCATGTCGACGTTGACGTCGGTGAGCTGGCCCTCGGCCACCTCCTTGCCGTCCTTGCCGTCCGCCTTGACCCAGAGCGCCCCGCTGATGTTGGTGAAGCGGTTCTGCTTCACGGTGGCGTTGATGTTGGTGCCTTCCTCGATGCGGACGCCGCGGCCGCCCTTCTTGCCCACCTTGAGGGTGCGCCCGAACGCCAGCCCGCCGCCGCCGGTGAAGAGGTAGTCGTCGCCCTTTGCGATCAGGCTCTCCAGGGTGGCGGTGCCGCTGAGCAGCTTGCCCTCCTTGTCGTGCACGGACACGCCCAGCTTGCCGCCGCGCGCCTCCACGAACTTGCCCTTCGTCACCTTGATCTTGTCGACGCCCGACTCCTTGTCGAGCACCGCCCGGTAGCCGTCGGGCTTGCCTGCGGTCAGGTCGCGTGCGGTCTTGCCGCCGCCCTCGCCGGTGAAGCCGCCGGCCTTGGTCCACTTGCCCTTGAGGTAGGCGTCGTGGACGAGCTTCTTCTCCTGCTTGTCGTAGACCGTCAGCGAGACCTGGCCGTCGATGACAGAGGGCGCGTTGGCCTTGATCGCCAGCTCGTTGACCTTGCTCTCCTTGTCGACGACCACCTTGGGGCCGGTGCCCAGCTCCAGGTCGCTGAAGAGCTTGCCGTCGCCCTTCGCGTCCAGGACCAGCGTGCGCAGGTTGAACTTCACCTGGGCGTTGACCAGCGCGGCCTTCTTCTTCTCCTTGAGGACGAGCAGGGCGATCTTGTTGGTCTCAAAGGCCTGCAGTTTGGTGTCCCGCACCTTGATCGTGGCCTGGGCGCCCTTGCCGATCTCCGTCTGCCAGGTCCCCTTGCCCAGGGTGTACTTCGCCAGCAGCGTGGCCTCGACGTCGCCGCTGACCGACGTCTCCTTCTTGCTGTCGATGACCGCGTCCTTGATGCGCCCGCGCAGGTCCAGCAGGCCGTTGTCCGTGGTGTGCTGCAAGCGCACCGAGGCCTGACCCTTCGCCTTGACGAAGGCGCTGTTCTTGATCTGCAGCAGGTCCAGGGACGTACCCTTCGCCTCCAGCGTGGCCTTGGTCTTGCCCTTGGACCAGCCGATGTCCGACAGCAGCTTGGCCTTGCCCTTGCCGGTGAAGTCCTTGCCGTTGTAGTCGCCGGACGCCTCCACCCGGGCCGTCTCGACGCCGTCGCGGTCCACGCGGGCGGAGATGTTGCCCTTGAACTTGCTCAGCTTGCTCTTCTTGAAGGTGGCGTCGACCGTCGGGCCCTTCGTGGGCTCCAGGGAGACCTGGTACTTGCCCTTCTTCTTGAGCGCGACCTCCTGCTTGACGTCGAACTTGCCCTGGCCGCTGAAGCCCTTCTTGCGGATGTAGTCGCCCTTGAGCGAGCCCTCGCCCACGGGCTTGCCCGCGGCGTCGCCGAACGCCAGGTGGAGGCTGCCCTTGGCCTGGTGAAGCTCGTTGGCCTTGATGACCAGCTTCTCCAGGGGAGAGTCCTTGCTGACGGTGGTGATCGGCTTGTCGTGCAGCTGCACGCCCTTGTACAGCGTGCCCTTGGCGGCGACGTCCATCACCAGCGTGCGCAGGTTGAACTTGGTGGTGGCCTCCACCTGCGCGGCCTTCTTCGTGCCCTTGAAGACCTGCAGCTTGAGGGGGCTGCCGGACAGCGACACCGGCTTGTTGTTGTCCATGCGGACCTCGACCAGCGTGTTCTTGAGCAGGCGCGTGGTCCAGGTCCCCTTGCCGATGGTGAAGTCCTTGAGCAGCTTCGCCTTCACGTCGCCGGAGAAGGACGGCTCCTTGCCGCCCACCAGCTTCGCCTTGTCGACCAGGCCCTCCAACTCCAGGGGGCCGTACTTGGTGGCGGTCTTGAGCTTCGCGCCGAAGGTGCCCTCGGCCGCCTGGAACTTGCTGGCCGCGATCCGGAGGGACGAGATCTTCGTCTTCTTGGCCTGGACCAGGCCCTCGGTGCCGCCCTTCTTGAAGGGGACGTCCTGCAACAGATCGGCCTTGCCCTTCCCGGTGAAGGTCTTGCCGTTGTAGACGCCCTTCGCCTTCGCCCGCGCGAACTCGCCCTTGTCCGTGTCCACGCGCGCGCTGAGCTCGCCCTTGAGCTGCTTGACCTTGCTGGCAGCGAGCGTGGCGTCCGCGGCCGCGCCCTTCGTGGGCTCCAGGGTGACGGAGTACTTGCCGGCCTTCTTGAGGGCGATCTCCTGCTTCAGATCGAAGCGGCCCTTGCCCGTGAAGCCCTTGCCGCGGGCCCACTCGCCCTTGAGGTCGCCCTCGCCCAGCGCCTTGTTGTCGGCGTCGTTGAGGGCGATGCCGATGTCCCCCTTCGCGCGCGTGAGCTTGTTGTTCGCCAGAACCAGGGCCTCCACGGGGGAGTCCCGGCGGATGACGGTCTTCGGCTTGTCGTGAAGCTCCAGGTTCTTGTGCAGCTTGCCGCTGGCCTTGAGGTCCAGGACCAGCGTGCGCAGGTCGAACTTCGTGGTGGCGTCGATGGTGGCGGCGGGCTTGCCGTCCTTGAGGACCTGCAGGTTGAGGGGCGCGCCGGCGATGGAGCGGGGCTTGTTGCGGTTCACGGCGATGGTGGCCGTGGACTTGGGCAGGATCTTCGTCTTCCAGGCGTCCTTGCCGAGGGTGAACTCCTTGTTCAACTTCGCCGTCAGATCGCCGGTCAGGGACGGCGCCTTCTTCAGGTCCAGCGTGCCCTTCTTCACGGAGCCGGTGACGTCCAGGGGGCCGTACTTCGTCTCCGTCTTCGACAACGCGGCGATGGTGCCCTCGGCGGTCTGCAGGACGTTCTTGACCATCTGCGCCGCGCTGAGGTTGGTGCCGGTGGGCTCGATGCTGCCCTTGGTGCCCGGCGCCTCGAAGGGCAGCTTCTGCGCGAGCTTGGCGCTGCCCTTGCCGGTGAAGGACTTGCCGTCGTAGGTGCCGGTCGCGCCCAGGTCGATGACCTTCTTGCTGTCCTTCTCGACCCGGACGGCCAGGTTGCCCTGGGCGCCCTTGAGCTTGCTGCCGGCAAAGCGGAACTTGAGGGTCTTGGCCTTGCTGGGCTCGATGGTGGCCTGCCAGCCGCCCTTCTTGGGGAGGGGGATCTCCGTCAGCAGGTTGAGGGAGCCGTCGCCGCTGAACTGCTTCTTGGCGACCTGGATGCTGGCCTTCTCCATGCGGCCGTGGGCCAGGGGCTCGTCGCCCTTGAGCACGGTGGCGCCGATCTGGCCGGACACGCTGTTCAGCTTGTTGTTGGAGAAGTCGGCGTCGCCGGTGGTGTCCTTGTCCAGCTTCACCGAGTAGGGCGCCATGCTGAACTTCGGCATGGAGGGGAAGGTGAACTGGCCCTTCGCCCGCTTCAGGCCCTTGCCCTTGAGCCAGCTGAGATCGATGCTCCCGAAGGCGAACTTGGGCCCCTTGAACACGCCCAGGTCGATCTTGCCCAGGAAGTCGGTCAGCACGTTGTTCTTGAGGCTCAGGCGCGGCAGCTTGAGCTTCTTGCCCAGGCCCAGCGCCTTGAAGTCGAAGCCGCCGAAGCTGCCCAGGCCAAAGTCGCCGATGAGGTTGCCGGCGCCGAAGCCGCTGAAGGCCCACTTCTTGGGGTCGAAGCTGATGCCCTTGAACAGGCCGCTGAACACGTCCTTGCCGTCGAAGGCCAGCTTCCAGTCGGCCACGCCCTTGAGCTTCTTCAGCAGGTTCTTGGCGAAGTCGACGTTGAACGACGAGCCGACGTCCAGCTTGGGGGTCCAGCCGCCGATGGACGGCAGCGAGAAGGGGTTCTTGATGTCGAACTTGCCGAAGCCGCCCAGGCCGAACGCGCCGAACTTCAGCTTGTTGGCCATCGACTTGAGGAGGCCGCCGCCGAAGTTGATGTCCAGGGGCAGGTCGCTGAAGTTCCAGGAGCCGAACTTGAAGCGGCCCTTCGACTTGCGGCCGGACTTGAGGTTCAGCTTGGGCAGCTTGATCTCAAACGGCTTGATGACGTCCACGTCGCCGTCGCCGTCGAAGGTCGAGGGGGCCTTGTAGGTGCCCTTGCCGCTGAGCTTGACCCGGTCCTCGCCCTTCTGGGTGAGCATCACGGACGCCGCCGTCGACTTCGCGCTCAGGATCTTGTCGTGGGTGAAGGCGATCTCCGCGTTGGTGCCGGTCAGGAAGCGGGCGCCGAAGCCCTTGACCTCCCCCAACTTCACGTCGCCGCTGATGCTGGCCTTGGCCGACGCCTTCAGCTTCTTGCCGCCCCAGGACGCGGACACCGTGCCGCTGAGGGGGCCGTCCTCGATGGGCGCGTCCTTGACGTGGCCGGCGACGTCGCCGCCCTTGTTGACGTCCAGCTTCCAGGAGGTCTTGAGCTTCTTGTCGCCCAGCGCCGCGTTGAAGTTGCCGGCGACGTTGCCCGACTGCACCTCCCACTTGTCGTTGAACTTGACCTGGACCTGGGTGAGGTTGACGCCCTTCGCCAGGCTCTTGGTCAGGCTCTTGGTGAAGGTCGTGCCCTTGAACTCGGGGGGCAGGGCGATGGTCACCGGCACGCCGCCGATGCGCAGCGTGACCTTGGTGGGGGCAGCGACCGCCGCAGCCTCGTCCTTCTTCTGCACGGCCTTGCGCTGGACGTCGTCGCCGCCGGGGTTGGACGCGGCCATGCCCCCGTCGGAGTGCGCCGCGCCGGCCGACGCCTTCTTCTGCACGCTGCCGTTGCCCGCGCCGGGGTCCGAGGGCGCCATGCCGCCGCCGCCGTCGCTGATCTTCTGCACCGACTTGCTCTGCACGGCCTCACCGCCGGCGTCGCCCTCTCCGTCGCCCGCGCCGCCCATCGCGTCCAGGGCGGCCTCCGCCGAGTCGCCGGCCACCACCTTGTCGGCGATCTGATCGGCTTCCTTCTCCAGGTCGTCGCCGGCCTCGCCCACCCCGCCCGACGGGGCCTTGCCCGCCCGCTGCTGCATGACGTGGGCGGCCTCGTGCGCCGCGGTGTGCAGGTCCGGGGAGGAGGCGAAGGCCGTCGACTCGCCCTGGGCGTAGGCCTCCGCGCCGATGGCGCCAGCCGCTTCCTTGGCGGCGCCGCCGGTGCGGGCCTTGATGCCGGAGACGTCGTGCTTGCCGAAGGACTCCTGGATCTTGGCGGCGTGCGGGATCTTGCTGCTGGCGCCGGCCACGCCCTCGGCGGCCTTGTCCTTGACGTCCTGGTTGGACTGCTCGGGGGCGCCCTGCTTGTCCTCCTCCTCGGGGGCCTTGAACTGCACGGCGTCGGCGTTGGCCTTGCGCTGCACGGCCAGCTGCGAGCCCGCGGAGGACGGGGAGCTCTGCGCCAGGCCGTCCTGCAGGGACATGCCCGCGCCGGCGGACGGCGAGGCCTTCTTCTGGACGGCTTGTTGGGCTGCGCCCGGACGGACGGATCGATCGATCGCTCTGCACGCTGTGCCTCCCAGGGGCCCGAGCAACGGGCAAAGGGACAGCCCCCAGCCTACGCCCTCACGTGCGCGCGCACCAGAACGATGGACGGGGGCGCTGGGGGGAGGCCGATCGACCGCTGATAGGATGGGCGCACGGCCGCTGCCTATCGCCGATTCGGGGCGGGCGCACGCAGCCCCCGGAGCCGCCCGATGCCCCCCACGCCCCTCCGCCTCCTGGGTCTGCTGCTGGCCGCGACGGGCGTCGCCTGCGGTCCCCCATCCTCCTACGGGGGCTTCTCCAACGGCGGTCCGTCCGACGACGACGACGACGACGCCACCCCCGAGTGGGCTCCGCCGGGCGAAGGCCTGGACGACAACTACTGGCCGGAGTCCCAGGCGCCCTCGAACTACCAGGGCACGGGCGCCGAGGTGGGCGATCGGCTCCGTGACTTCGAGCTCCCGGACCAGTACGGCGAGCAGGTGTCGATGACGCAGTTCTACGGCGGCCTGACCCTCCTGGTGGTGGGTGCGTCCTGGTGCGAGCCCTGCCGCGATCTGGCCGAAGCCATGCCGGGCATCGAGGAGGACGTGCAGGCACAGGTCGACGCGGTCTTCTGGCCGGTGGAGCTGCTGGCGGCGGGCTCGTCGCCGGGGCGGATCACCACCGTGATCGACGCCGCGGCCTGGGCCGAACAGTTCGACGCCTCGGGGCCCGTCTTCTGGGGCGTGGGGGCCCGGGACTGGGCGGCCGACCACGACGTCAACTCCTTCCCCACCCTCTATCTGGTGGACCCCGGCCTGCAGGTGCGCGGGGTCCTGTCCGGCTGGCCCGGGGCGGCGGCGTTGACGGAGGCCCTGGTGGCGACCTGGGCCGCGTTCGCCGAGGACGAGCCGGACTGGACCAACCCCTTTCCCTTCGACGAGGCACCCCGGCACCCCTGATGATCGGTGAGGAGGAGCGCGCGATGAGCGAATGGAAGCCGTTGAGGGGGGGGGCGGCGCCGATCGCACCGAAGAAGGACGATGGGGGAGGCAAGGTCGTCGTGGGCCTCGCCATCGGCGCCGTGGGCTGCATGGTCCTGGTGGGGGTGATCGGCATCCTGGCCGCCATCGCCATCCCGAACTTCCTGGCGATGCAGCACCGGGCCAAGCGGGCGGAGGGGCCCTCGGTGCTGAACGATCTCCGAACGGCGGAGATCGCCTACATCGCTGAGCACGGGGAGCTCCTTCCCCTGGGCCCCTGCCCGGCGTCGCCGCCCGGGCGGAACCCACGTTCGATGGACGAGCCCTGCGCCCAGGCGGCGAAGGCGGTGGGCTGGAGGTACGAGCGGCCCCTGCGCTGCAGCTACGAGGTGCGGGCGGTGGCCTCGGGGCCGGAGGACGACGGCCCGGACTTCACGGCGTCGGTGTTGTGCGACGTGGACGGCGACGGCGACGAGGCCAGCTACTCCGCCTCCCGGGACCGGAGACCGGAGATGCTGACGCCCAACAACGTCTACTGACCCCGGGCGCGGCTACTTCGCCCGGTGCCCATCGATGGCCGCCAGGATGTCGGCCATGGGCTCCCTCGTCGCCTTCTCCGTGCGCTGGGCCAGGATCACGGTGCCGTCGGGGGCCAATACGAAGGTGGCGGGCTCGCTGATCTTCTGCGGGTGCCCGTTGTTGACCAGCCCCAGAGCCTCCACCAGCGGCGTCGCCGAGGTCAGGAAGCGGTGGGCGTAGCCCTTCTTCTTGACCCAGCCCCGCACCGTCGGCGCGTCGTAGGTCGTCACCACCCAGACGCGGGCGCCGCGCGCATCGAACTCAGCCTTGGTCTCGTCCAGCTGACCCAGCTGGTGCACGCAATAGGGTCACCAGTCTCCGCTGCGCACGAACTCCACGACGGCGTAGCTGCCCTTCAGGTCGCCGTTCGCCACCGTCACGCCGGCGTGGTCCTCCAGGGAGAAGACCGGAAACGCGGCGCCCACGGCGGGGAAGCCGGCGGGGGCGGCCTGGGCGCAGGCGACCAGGGTGACCAGGGCGAGCAGCAGCTTCATCAAGGCTCCGGGGGTGGGCGACGACCCCCGATCGGGGGCGCGTGCAGGGGAGACGCGGCCGAGCCGGGGTTCGTTACGTCGCCGGCCCACCGATTGTAGTGGCCCCGCGTGCGCCGGCGGGGCGAATGCGACGGCGAGGCGGGGTGCCCTAAGATCCTCCCGAAGGACCGCCCATGATCCGCCTGCTGCTGCTGCTCGCCCTCCTCTGCCTCGCGGGCTGCCCCGGAGGGGACGACGACGACACGGTCGACGACGACGACGTGGGCGTGGACGACGACGACGCCGGGCCCGACGACGACGACTCGGCCGCGGACGACGACGA
>CALCXL010000489.1 GCA_937907595.1 uncultured Pseudomonadota bacterium | reverse complement strand
CCGACGGCCGCGTGACCCGCGCCACCATCCGCCCGCCGATCTTCGACGTGGCTGACCTGCTCCTGGACCCGGCCCTCGGCGCCCTGCGCTTCGCCCGCGAGGACGCCGAGCACGAGGCGATCGTCACGGTCGTCGCCCCGACGCTCTGGCTGCGCGGCACCACGTCGAAGATCGACTGGCGGGAGGACCCCGTGGGCGGCTGGGACCCGGACAAGGGGATCTCTGCGCCCCCCGCGGCGGCCACGGGCAACCGGCAGGTGGGCGACAACGCCGCGGACATCGCCACGGAGCAGAAGGGCACCGCCTTCGGCGTGCTGCAGCCGATGGCCCGGGTGACGGTCGTGTCCGAGGACAAGGGCTGGATGCAGGTGACGGCGCCCTGGGCCGGCGGGCGCGTGCAGGGCTGGATCGAGAAGAAGCGGCTCTTCAAGGAGGGCAAGGAGACGCCCTGGGTGGCGCCGGTGCGTCCGGTGGCCCGCATCGCCGTCGGGCACACGATCGTGCGCTGGGCCGACGAGACCGGGCACGTCGCCACGGAGGAGGACCCCGAGTTCGAGCCCCACGACATCGTGCTCACGCTGGATCCCCTGCGTGCGGCGGTGTTGGACGCGAACGCGGAGCTCCGGCTGGCCTGGGCGCGGGTGCTGAGCAAGGCGCCCACCGCCGGAGGCGAGGCGGCGCTGCGGGTGCTGGTGTCGCCCACGGGGGAGCTCGTGGAGGTCGGCCTGCCGAAGACGACGATCGGCGCCGAGGACCTCAACAAGCGGCTGGTGGAGCTCGCGGGCGCCGCGGTGTTCGAGGAGCGCAAGGTGGCGCGGAAGCGCCGCCGCTCGGACCCGGACCTGGACTGGAACGTGGAGATCTGGCTGCAGCTGCTCTTCTCCGGCACCGCGTCCTGAACCGCGGCTCCATCGAGCCTTCTGGCCTCGCCTTCAGACGACCAGCCTCACCCCGCCCTGGCCGTCCGACGTCGCCACCACCTTGGCGCCCCGGGGGCTGACCTCGGCCGTGACCTCCCGTCCGTCGACGAACGCCGTCACCAGCAGGGGCTCGTTGCGGGGCACGTCCCAGTGCACGCGCAGGGGCACGCCCACGCTGGCGGGCCGCTCGCCCATGGTCCAGGTGCCGGCCCGGAAGTCGATGCGCACCTGCAGCTTGTCGTAGAGCTCCAGGGGCGACTGGTTGCGCACCTCCAGCACCCGGCTGCTCGATCGCGCCTCGAAGCGCAGGGTCTCCGTGGAGTCCTCCGCCGACATGTCCGCGTCGCTGAAGCGGGCGGTCATCTCCCGCCAGGTCCAGCGCAAGCTGCCGTTGTCCTGCTTGCTGTGAGGCTTGCCCAGCAGCTCCAGGGTCTTCGCCCAGTTGGTGCGGCGGTCCCGGAAGGGGAAGTGGACGTTGGCGGCGCGGAGCCGGGGCTCCATGCGCACCTTGAGGCCGTCGCGGGTGAAGAAGTCGGCCGCGGGGTGGGCCGACAGCCAGGTGGACTCGGCCACGTGCACTCCGGAGACGAACTCCAGCTGGCTGCGCACCGTCATGTCGCCCCAGCGCAGGCGCGCGGTGGGGTAGCCGTCCAGGTCCAGGCTGAGGGCACCCGAGCGGCGCAGCACCCGGCGCACTTCGGCCACGGAGCTGTGCCAGGGGAGCTCTCCGTCCACGCCCAGGGGGAGGGTGAGGAGTTGGCGCCCCCGACGCGGAATCAGGCGATCCAACCAAGCCGGCACGCTGGCGAGGTTAGCGGGCTTCGGCCGGCGCCGCGCTGTCCACCATCAGCTCCGTCGCCCGGCGTCCCCGCAGCCTGCGCGGCAGCGCCACCCACTCCGGGGCCTCGACGCCCAGCAGCGCCGCCAGGGCGGGGTAGGGGCGGTCCACCCGCACGGGCACCGACGGCAGCGCCGCCAGATCTCGCGCCTCGATCACAGCCAGGGGCAGGTGGTCGGCCTCCCCCGGATCCACCGGCTGCCAGGCCACCACCCGGTCGACGCCGGCCCGGTCGGCCACCCGCAGCGCGAGCAGGGCGCCCTCCTCCAGACCGAGCAGCACCACGGGACGACCGCCCTCCGCCTCCCGCACCCGGGGCACCAGCGCGGCCAGGTCCTTCGCGGCGTCGGCGCTCCCCCGGTAGGTGCCGTCGGAGCCGTCGCAGCCCCGCAGGCCCGGCAGGTAGACCGCGTGCCCCGCCCGGGCCAGCTGCGCGGCCTCCTTGAGGCGCTGCTCGTCCTGGCAGCGGGGCGGCAGGCCCTCGGCGCGGCCTCCGTCGGGCAGCCACACCACGGTCGGGCCGGTCGGGGCCGCCGGCCGCACCCACCAGGTGACCCGCCGGGCGTCGCCGGCCTCGAAGGGGACCTCCAGCGTGCCCGACTCCAGCCCCTTGAGGGCGGCGCGGGCCCGTTGCTGGGCGGTGGCGAAGGACGGCGCCTGGCGGATCGAGCGCTCCAGGCGGCGGGCGCCCTCGGGGCTGGTGCCACGCAGCAGGTCGAGGGTCGCGCGGACCAGGCCGTCCTGGCCGGCCGCCTCGGCGAAGAGCAGGGTGCGCAGGGCGTCGGCGGCGCCCAACCTCACCTCCGCCAGCCCGCGCCGCACCAGGGGGATGCCCAGATCGGGCCGATCGGCGAACACCAACGCCCAGCCGACGTACAGCCGATCCTGGCCCGTCGCGTCCTGCGCCTGCGCGCCCAGGCCCACCAACAGGCCGTGCTGCTCGGGGCTCAGCGGCCGGTCGCGGATGGCGTCGACCAGGGCCTGGGTCTCGGCGTTGGTGACCTCCAGGGGATCACCCGCCTGGGCCGCGGCGGGCAGGAGCAGGGACAGGAGCAGGAAGGGGAGCCATCGCATCACGGGATTGTAGGGGTCCTTTGCAGCGGTCATGCGCTGGTGCATCCTTCCGCTCCTCGCAGTAGGACCGGGAGCGCCGTGCAGCCGCGCAAGATCGTTCGATACCTCGGGCTGGTCGTGGCCTTCCTGGGGCTCTTCATGGCGACGTCCCTGGTCTGGGCGGCGCTGGATCGGCACGTGCATCCCGACGGGCTGCAAGCCTGGCTGCTGTCGGTGGTGCTGACGCTGGGCATCGGCGGCGTGGGCTGGCTCTACGGCCGATCGGCCCCGAAGTCCCGGCAGCGCAGCTCCAGCCGGGCCGTGGGCGTGGCGCACGACGTCGAGCTCAACCGGCGCGAGGCGCTGGTCATCGTGTCCGGCTCCTGGCTGCTCTGCGGGATCTTCGCGGGCCTGCCGCTGCTCCTGGACGGCATGGTCACCCACCCGGTGGACGCGTTCTTCGAGGCGACGTCGGGCTTCACCACCACGGGCTCCACGATCCTGACGGACATCGAGGGCAACTCGCGAGCCTCGCTGTGGTGGCGATCGCTCATCCAGTGGCTGGGCGGCATGGGCATCATCGTGCTCTTCGTCGCCATCTTTCCGCAGACGGGATCGGGCGGCCGCAAGCTGTTCGAGTCGGAGGCTCCGGGCCCCACCAAGGACCAGCTGAGGCCGCGGGCGCGGGAGACCGGCCTGGTCCTCTGGCGCATCTACGCCGGCTTCACGGTGACCCTGGGCTCGCTGTTGATGCTGCAGGGGATGTCCTTCTTCGACGCCGCCTGCCACGCCTTCACCACCATGGCGACGGGCGGCTTCTCCACCCGGAACGCCAGCGTGGCCGGGTTCGAGTCGGCGTCGATCGAGTGGACCATCACGATCTTCATGCTGTTCGCGGGCGTGAACTTCGGGCTGTATTACGCCGTGCGGAGGGGGCGCAGCCTGCGGATGCTGCGCGACCCCGAGCTCTTCACCTACCTGATGATGTTCTCGGTCTCGACGCTCGCGATCGCCTGGTTCGTGCTGCCCACTTACGACCACGAGCCCATGGAGGCGCTGCGCTACAGCGCGTTCCAGGTGGCGTCGCTGGTGACCTCCACCGGCTTCGGCACCGCCGAC
>CALCXL010000488.1 GCA_937907595.1 uncultured Pseudomonadota bacterium | reverse complement strand
CCCGCCCAGTCGCGGTCGCCTTCGGGCTGCACCATCTCCTGCAGCACGTTGAGGTGCAGGGCCAGGACGTCGGCCTGCACCGCGTCGACCAGGCGACGCACGTCGTCGGTGGACACGCCGCAGTTGAGCTGCACGGCGCCGACGTTGGCCGCCAGGAGGACGTCTGGGGCGACGTCGCGCACGGCGAAGGTGCGGGCCAGCTCCGGCCGCTCGATCATGGCGCGCTGGCTGCCCAGGCCCATGGCCAGCCCCAGCTCCTGGGCCACCCGCGCGAGTCGGCGGTTGATCTCCCCCGCGCGCTCGCTGCCGCCGGTCATGCCGGAGATCATCAGGGGCGCGGCCAGGCGGTGGCCCAGCAGGTCGACCCCCAGGTCCAGGGCGTCGGGGTGCCGCTCGGGCAGGGGCGCGTGGGGGAAGCGCCACCGTCGCCAGCCGGCGCGGGCGTCCTTTGACTCCACGTCCTCCCGAGCGACGATGTTGAGGTGCGCGGTCTTGCGCAGGGAGGAGACGACGCCCACGAGCTGATCGCGCCCGTCCCCGTCGAACGAGCCCACGACCAGCCGACACCGGGCCCGCCCCGAGGGTCCGCCGTCGGTCGACTCCGCCACGACGCAGCGGGCGACGACGTCCAGGGAGTCGCTGCAGTGCAACGTCGCCGCGATTGACGCCCCCGGCTCCAGACCCTCGACCCCGTCGACCACGAGCTCGTCCGTGGACAGCTCCTGGCAGAAGCCGATCCGCCCGCCCAGGGTCACCGGCAGGTAGGCGTCGAGTCGGATGCGCTCGCTCATGCTCGCTGCCTCGCCTTCCGCACCGCCACCACCACCACGCAACCCAGGGCCACCGACCACGCCAACCAGTCGCCGGCTGGCAGGTAGCGGTTGGACAGCCACGACAGCGGCGCGCCCAGCAGCGCCACCAGGACACCCGACCAGGCGAACCACGTCCGCCGACGCCACCGGGGCGTCTCTGCGAAGCCGCCCACCAACAGCAGGCCGGAGCCGACGATGCAGAGCCAGGCGAACCAGTCGCCCACCGCACCGTAGACGGTCGGCACCCGCACCCGCTTGACGTCCCGCACCAGGGTGGCCTCGGTGAACACGTCGGTCTGGGCCACGATCATGCCGCGCGCGTCCACGAAGGCGCTGATGCCGGTGGTGGCCGATCGCACCAGCGGCACGCCGAACACGGCGGACTGGATGGCGCTGAGCATGAGGTGCTGGCTGGGGTTCGCGGTGTCGCCGAACCAGGCGTCGTAGGTGATGTTGACCAGCAGATCCGAGCCCCGGGCCACGCCCTCGCGCACGTAGCGGTGGCGGATCGCCTCGTAACAGATGAGGAAGACGAAGTGCCCGTGGGGCGTCTCGTAGTCGACCAGGCCGTCGCCGGGGATGAAGTTGCCCACCCCCTGGATCTTGCGGAGGATCGGGAACACCCCCGACAGCGGCATGAACTCGCCGAAGGGCAGCAGGATGTTCTTGTCGTAGTCGGCGCTGA
>CALCXL010000487.1 GCA_937907595.1 uncultured Pseudomonadota bacterium | reverse complement strand
GGCTGGAGTTCGAGGCCGTCGGCGGGGCCGACTACACCTTCGTGGTGGACGGCTTCGCGGGCGATGCGGCGGCCTACGAGTTGATGCTGGACTGCTCGCCGTAGCAGACTCGGGGTCCATGGACCTCCCCGCGAACTCGCCCCGGCAGCTGGAGCTGGCCGCCTGCACGGTGGATCTCGCCGCGTCGGTGGCCCGGTGGCCCGACGGCGAGCGCTCGTTGACGCCCACCGAGACCCGGCTGCTGGCCTGGCTCGTGGCGGAGGAGGGTCGGATCGTCTCGCAGCGGGAGCTGCTGCGGGAGGTGTGGGGCTACCGCGGCGGGGTGGTCTCGCGCACCGTCAAGACGACGGTGGCGCGGCTGCGGGCCAAGATCGAGCGCGACCCCTCCACGCCGGACCACCTGCTGACGGCGGTGGGGGCCGGCTACCGCTTCTCACCGGGGGACCCCCGCCCGGAGGAGGACACGGTGGACGGGAGGGCTCCGGGGACGGGGGACGAAGCGGACGCGGGCCGTCGACGGGGCAACCTCCCGGCCGACGAGCCCCGGCCTCCGCTCGTAGGCCGGGAAGACGGGCTGCGCCGCATCGACCAGCTCCTCCGGGACGGGGAGCGGGCGCTTACCCTGGTGGGCCCCACGGGGGTCGGCAAGTCCGCGCTGGCGTGGCGCGCCGCGGCCGACGCGGTCGGGCCCGGGGGGCCCCTGGAAGGGCTTCCGGCCTGGCGGGTCGGCCTGGATTCCTGCGCCACCCCGGCGGACGTCGGGCTGCGCATCGCCGGCGCCCTTGGCTTCGACCTCCGGGATCGGGACCCTGCGGACCTGTCGACGCTGGGGCCGTCCCTCGCGGGCCTCGGCCGGATCCTGCTGCTCCTCGACGGCGTGGACGCGGCGGCAGGGGCGCTGGTCCCCGCCGCGACGGGCTGGCTGGGCGGCAGCGCCGACCTCGTCGTGCTGGCTACCTGCGGGACTCCCCTGGGCCTGCCCCTGGAGCGGACGGTCGACGTCCCGCCCCTCGGCCTGGCCGACAGCGCCGAGCTCTTCGGCCGCCGAGCCGGCCCGACGGCCCTCCCCCCGTACGCCGACCGCGGGGCCCTGTCCGGCGTCCTGGAGCTCCTCGACGGGCTGCCCCTCGCCATCGAGCTCGCCGCCGCCTGGGCGGGGCTGCTCGCCCCGGACGAGCTGGCCGGACGCCTGGCCGAGCGCCTCGACCTGTTGGAGGGCCCGACGTCCGGCCCCGGAGGGCCGCGCAGCCTGCTCGCGGCGTTCGAGGCGGCGTGGCGCCTGCTGGGTGAGGGTCCCCGCGACGCGCTCGGGCAGGCCGCCGTGTTCGCCGGCGCCTTCTCCCCCGACGACGCCGACGCGGTCCTGCGCCCCCTGGGGTCGGGCTCGGCGCTGGGGGCGCTGCGCGAGCTGGTGGGCACGTCGCTGGTCCTGCACGAGCCGACGCAGCCGCGGCCGTTCCGGCTCCTGCGCGCGATCCGGGAGGTGGCGGCGGCGCAGGGCGTCCCCGAGGCGGCCCGCGTCCGGCACGCGCGGTGGTTCGCCCGCCTCGGCGAGCCGGCCGCCCTGGACGCCCTGTGGGGGGA
>CALCXL010000486.1 GCA_937907595.1 uncultured Pseudomonadota bacterium | reverse complement strand
GTGCAGACCCGCCGACGCACCCCCGACTGCCCCGGCCACGAGCACTGGGGAGACATCCACGAGGAGCCGGGCTTCACCGCCGCCGGCACCACGCTGCGGCAGCTCCTGGAGAAGGGCGCGGAGATCCTGGAGGTGGACGCCAACAAGGTCTCCCTCCGGTTGGGCTTCGACCTGATCACGGAGCTGTACTGCCACGCCTGCGGCTGGCGGGACGAGTACTTCTACCCGCGCCGGGGCCGCAAGCTGGACCTGCAGTGCCGCCAGTGCGACAACGAGGCCCGCCCGGACTACAAGCGCGCCCTGCGGGTGACCGAGCGCTTCGCCGATCGCCCGCTGGCCGACCTGGGCTTCCCCGCGCTGCACATCTTCCTGCTCTACGGCGGCAAGCACCGCGTGGCCATCGAACTGACGGGCGACGAAGCCGCCGTGATGGGAGCGCCCCGTGGCAAGTAGCTCCGAAGAGGGCGGCTTCGGCAGCATCGGCGACGTGGTGCCCACGCTGCTGTTCCTGCTGACCTTCTCTGTGGTCTGGGGCCTGGTGCAGTTCCGGGACGGCACCTTCTTCATCGGCCTGCTGGTCACCCCGCCCCTGGCGGCCGGCATGCTCTCCGCGGCGACGGTCCGCATGGCCTTCGGGCGCAACACCGGCGGCGTGGCTACGGTGGGTGGCGTGGGCATCGTGGTCTTCGCCCTGGCCTACGGCATCGCCGCCGTGACAGCCACGCTCGTGGCTGAGGAGGCGTTCACCTGGGAGCCCCTGCACATCGTGGTGGGCCTGGTGATGGGCATCCTCGGCAGCTTCCTGGGGGCCCTGGCCCTCGGCCACTACCTGGTGACCGAGCAGGAGGCGGACGACGACGCGGAAGAAGAAGAGGCGGACGACGGGGAGGACATCGACTACTCCACGGAGCCCGAGGACCTGGTCTGTCTGTTGACCAACCAGGTGGTGAACCGGGACCACGACCAGTACGTGGTCTGTCACAACAAGATGAACGTCACTCAGGTCTGCCATGCGGTGTACCTGAAGGACTACGTGCACCTGCTCGATGGTCGCTGCAGGCGGTGCTACCAGGGGCTTCGCAAGAAGGACCTGGAGGGGATGGGGTAGGGCGCCCGTGTTGGGTGGCCGCCCGTTGAGGCGGGCTGTGGTATAGACTTGCCGTTCCGGCAGAGCGTCAGCTGCCTTTCCCCCTGGGACCGGGGGCCCGCCGGCGGCGACGGAGGAGACCCATGTCAGACGTGGTGAAGGTGCGGCTCAAGGAGCCGACCGGCGGCACCAACCGCACGGTCAAGATCAGCGGCAACGTGCCTGCGAGCAAGCTCGCACCGTTCCTTGCGCGCCAGTTGAAGATGAACATGACGGACGAGAGCGGCCAGCCACGCTCGTTCAAGATCTCGGTGCCCGACCGCCGTTCCGGTGGCCGCAAGCACTACATCCTCCAGCCGAACGAGTCCTTGGGCGACGCCGGCGTGGAAGAGGGTGATGAGATCCGTCTGGTGATGGAGCACATCCCGGCCTGAGCACAGCTCGGCTGAGGAGGAACGCATGGCCAAGAAGAGCAAGCCGTCGGGCGACGCCAACTTCGTGATGGGCCGTTTGGCCACGGAGTGGGAGATCCTCCAGCAGTTCATGGCGTCCCAGGAGGAGGTGACGGTCGAGCCGCTCGACTTCACCTGGGGCGAGGAGGCGCTGCCGTACAAGTACCGCTTCACGCTGACGGCCAAGTCCATGGGCCGACCCAGCGGGGACTTCCGCCTCAAGGGCTTCCCCCTGGCCAACTTCCCCATGGTGGAGACGGTCAGCTTCGACATCTACCTGTCGGAGGCCTACCCCGTGGTGAAGCCGGAGATCTACGCCGTCAGCACGGTGTGGCATCCCAACATCAGCCCCAAGGACGGGTTCGTCTGCTACGTCAACGACAGCACCTACGACCTGACGGTGCACCTGGCGGACATCGCGGACATGCTCCTGGGCGTCGTGTCCTGGGCGGACATCCACGAGAACCCCGACGACTTCTACCGTCGGGTGGAGATCGGGGACTACCTCAACCCCGACGCGGCCGGCTGGGCCTACAACCACCCCGAGGAGATCGCGAACTTCCGCGAGTACTTCTACACGGGCGGCGGCATCGACTTCGAGTTCGGCGACGAGACGATGGGCGGCGAGTCCTAGGACTCCGGCCCCCCTCGCTGAGAACAGCGCAAGGCGCGGGTCCCAGGACTCGCGCCTTCTGCGTTGGGGGGCGGCGCTTGGGGGAGGGCGCAGGGATCGCCCCCTGCGTCGTGCCCCGCCCAGGGGCGGGAGCCGTTCGGCCTACTTCTTGGGCTTGCCCGGCAGGTTGAAGACCACGCCGCCGTGGATGCCCACGTACTTGTAGTCCTTCCAGACACGCCAGAAGTAGGGGATGTTCGCGCCGACGGTGAGCTCGATCGTCTCGTTCGGCCGGATCTTCACGCCGACGCCGGCCTGATAGAAAGCCAGGTACTCGGTGGTGCTGGACAGCGACGTCGTGAACAGGCCGTGCTTCTGCTTGCTCTCGATGTAGATGCCCAGGACCTTGTTCGGGTTGATGACCGCCTGGATGTCCCACCAGACCACGGTGCGGAACGCGGTCAGCTGCAGGTCCATCTGCAGGGTCGTGGTCAGCTGGAAGCGCTCGGTCTTCGCGAAGGCGAAGCCGACGCCCGGCGTCACCGTGAACAGGAAGTTGTCCGCCTGGGAGTAGCCCGGCTGCACGGCCAGGTAGCCCGACAGCACGATGCCCGTGCGCACGTCCTTGATCAGGGCGTACTTCGCGCCCAGCTGCACCGTCAGCCCCAGGTCCCCGCCGCCGGCGCCCACGTGGCGGAGGCCGCCCCAGGCGCTCAGCTTGCGCAGGAAGGCCCACTCGAAGTTGATGTCGTAGTTGATGACGTTGTCGAAGCCCCAGAGCATCTGCGCGTCGAGGCGGCGCTGGGGGTTCGGGTTCACGCCCATGAGCGCGGGCTCGGGCACGTAGAGATCGGAGCGCTTGGCGTCTTTTCTCTCCTTGGCCCGCTGGGCCTCCCGGGCCTCCTCCTCCAGGAGCTCGGCGTGCGCGGTGTCCTCCAGCGCGGCGATGCGGCGCTCGATCTCCAGGCGGAACTGGCTCTTGGGGTAGGCCTCCAGGTAGCGGTTCCAGGAGTCGATCTCCTCGGACGCGGGATCCCCCGCGAGCTCCGCCTTGAAGGACTCGTAGAGCTCCCGGTCGTCGACGTCGGGGTCGAAGTCCTCCTCTTCCTCCTCGTCCAGGAGCTCGTCTTCGTCGTCCTCCTGCGCGAGGGCGATCGAGGGCAGGCAGAGCAGCAGGGAGAGAAGCAGCCAGAGGGAACGCATCGAGCCTCCTGAGGGGCCTGCAAAGGCCCGCGGGACTGTATCGCCTGCTCCCCGGGGCGGCAACACCGCAGGCCGGCTCGGTGGCGGGCCGGCCGGGCCGATGATCGCGCTTTGCTGCCCCGCTTCGGCGCTTCCGGACCCCTTGTGATCCCGGTACCCTCCGGGGCCCATGGACTCCCTGCTCCCCGCCGCCGACGACGGCCTCGAACTCTTCGCCGCGCACGTCGCGGAGCTGGTCATCGAGCTGCGCGACGAGGGCCACATCCTTTCGTCCCTGGACCAGCACCTGATCGAGGCCTGGTGGGAGGCGGGGTACCCCCTGGAGGTCGTCCTGGGCACCGTGCGCGTGCAAGGC
>CALCXL010000485.1 GCA_937907595.1 uncultured Pseudomonadota bacterium | reverse complement strand
TGCAGGACGTCAAGCAGCAGAAGAACGGCGAGGAGAAGGCGCTGCTGGCCAGCCTGGAGGGCCAGAAGAAGGAGTCGGAGAACGCCGCCGTGGCGTCGCGCCGTGAGGCCGACAAGTACTCGATCCAGACCATCGCCGCCTGCGAGGCCGAGCGGGACGCCACCCTGCGCCGCGCCGCCGCCAACGAGGTGGCCTACCGCAAGAACGCCGAGGCCCTGGCCGCGAAGATCAACGCGGTGGGCTCCCGCGGCGCGGACGTGCTCAACCTGGAGATCGCCGAGCACGTCTTCCCGCAGTTGGGCGGGCTGACCGCCGTGCCCTACGCGAAGGCACCGTCGCCCGTGGACATCCGCTACGTGGGAGGGAAGTGATCGTGCGCAAGATCTTCAACCTGCAGACGCTGGCCCTGGCCGTCATCCTGGCCTGGTTCCTCCCGAACGTGGCCTCCACCTACATCCAGCCCGACGAGATCGGGGTGCGCCGCAGCCTGCTCTCCGGCGTCGCCGACCGGGACCTGGCCCAGGGCCGCGCCATCGCCCTGCCCATGCTGCACACGATCTACCGGCTGCCCAGCGTCCTGCACTACCAGCAGTACCTGGCGGAGTCGGCCCTGAGCCTGCGCACGCGGGAGAACAACGTCATCGACGTCGACGTGACGATCATCTACGAGATCGTGCCCGGGGAGGCCCACCGCATCGTCGAAGAGGGCTTCCTGGACAACTACGATGAGAAGGCGTCGTCGGTCACCCAGGGCCTGCTCCGCGAGCACCTGGCCCAGCTGAGCAACCAGGACGTCCAGGTGCCGGCCAAGCGCAAGGAGTTCGCGGCGACGGCGGTGGAGCCCCTCAACGAGCTGCTGTCGCAGTACCACCTGCGCGTGATCGACGACGGCGTGGCCATCCGCGCCATCCGCTTCCGGGCCGAGTACGAGCAGAAGCTGCAGGACAAGCAGCTGTACGCCGTGCAGGCCCGGCTGGACGAGGCCAAGGGCAAGGAGTCGGAGGCGCGCACCCTGACGGACACCGACGAGAAGGCCATCGACCGCGACGTCAAGCTGGAGGTCGAGCTCTGGAACGCCAAGATCGAGGAGGCGAAGACCGAGTTCGAGATCGCCATCGCCGACATCAACGCCGCCGCCCTGAAGTACGACCGCGAGCGGCGCTCGGAGGCCGACGCCCAGTGCTCGGAGGCCAAGGCGGAGGGCATGCTGGCCGAGGCGAAGGCGGAGGCCCTGGGCAAGCGGCTGGAGGCGGCGGCGCTGAGCTCCCCCGCCGGCCGCACCTACTCGGCGATCGAAGCCGCGCGCAACTTCAAGCTGGGCGACATCCAGCTCAACTCCACCGACCCGAGCTTCCTGCGGGACTTCGGCTCGATGGCGGCCTGGCGGCAGTTCTTCCTCGGCACCAAGTAGGCTCTCACCATGCTGATCCGCCTGATCTTCCTGGTCCTCCTCGTCGGCGGCGCGTGGTGGGGCTTCCAGGCCCTGCGGGGCCACCCCCTGCTGCGCGTGCCCGCTGCCTGGACGGCGGAGGCCAGCCGCGACGGCACGGTGCGCTCCGCCCTGGCGCTGCGGCAGTCCATGGCCCGGATGCTGATCCAGGGGAAGGCCGCGCAGGCGGTGGAGCTCCTGGCCGACGTGGACGGGATGATGGAGCGCATGGTCGAGATGTCGTCCCTGGCCCGCACCCTCGCGCAGGAGGCGGAGGCGATCGGCGGGGAGTCGGCGGCGCGCGTGCGCCCGAGCCTGGACCGGCTGGAGGCCGACGTCGCCAACGCCCTGGGCTGGTTGACCGAGGCCCACGGCGTGCTGTTGGAGACGGCGGCGGCGGAGACGGAGGCGGCGGTGGGTCGCCTGCGCCACTCGCTGGGGGCGCACGGCGAGGAGCTTCGCCAGGCCCTGGAGGCGCAGCAGGAGCTGAACGCCACGGAGCGCAAGGCCCGGGCCTGAGCGTGGTCGCTGGGCTCCGGGTCCACGCCGCGAACTCCTGAGATGCCGCACCTCCCGACCGCCTGCCTGCTCTAGACTCCCACCATGGGGACTGAGGACCAGGGCGTCGAGGCGGGGGACGGGCCGGTCCTGGTGCCCGTGCAGATCAACGTCGCGCGGCCAAAGCAGCCCGTCGTGGCGCGCGTCGTGGAGTCGCGAACGGTCACCAACGGGCGCTCCAACTCCTTCGTGCGGCACTTCGCCATCGACCTCAGCGGGACCCCGTTGGCCGGCACCTTTCGGCCGGGACAGGCCTTCGGCGTGCTCGCTCCGGGTCTGGACGCGCGGGGCCGGGCGCACAACGTCCGGCTGTACTCCACGTCGTCACCCACCTGGGGCGAGGACGGGCAGGGCGCGGTCATCGCCACCACCGTCAAGCGGCTGATCGACGAGCGCAAGCCCCAGCGCGACGGCGACGACCCCGAGGACCACTCCCTGTTCCTGGGCGTCTGCTCCAACTACATGTGCGACCTGGCGGTGGGCGACGAGGTCCTGGTGACCGGGCCCGCCGGCAAGCGCTTCGTCCTGCCCGAGCGCCCCGAGAGCCACCAGTACCTGTTCATGGCGACGGGCACGGGCATCGCCCCCTTCCGGGGCATGGTGCTGGACCTGCTCGAGGGACCCGAGGGGCCCGTGCCGGGGGAGGTGCACCTGGTGATGGGCGCGCCCTACAGCACCGATCTGCTCTACCACGACCAATTCCTGGACCTGGCGGAGCGGCACGGCAACTTCCACTACCACCAGGCGATCTCCCGCGAGCACTACCAGGGGCGGTGGGGTCGCTACACCCACCACGTGGTGGACGACAACGCCGACACCTTCGCCGACCTGCTGCGGGACGATCGCAGCCTGATTTACATGTGCGGGCTGTCCGGCATGGAGGTCGGCATGTTCCAGTGCCTGGCCGCCAACGGCATGGCCGACGGCTACATCAAGGTGCCGCAGGAGCTGGCCGACGTGCCGCCCTGGGAGTGGGACGCGGAGACCACGCGCAAGCGGGTCCGCCCGTCGAAGCGCTTCCTGGTCGAGGTGTACTGACGCGATCGCTGCCGTGGGCTGTCCGGCGGACGGAGCGGCGGGTGTCCGGACGTCCGCGGACGGACGAAATCGCGGACCGGCGGGACCGACACATCGCCCCACAATGTGCCTTCTGGGATGCTCCAGGGCCGACTTGAGGCGTTCTTCAGAGTCTGGCACGACCCGTGCTCTTCCATGGAAACGTCGCCGACCCACGGCGCCCCCCGAAAGGAAGAGACCATGACCCGCATCGCCCCCGCCTTCGCCGCCGCCGCCGCCCTCGCCTTCGCCACCCCCGCCCTCGCCGGAGACGGCCCGGCCACCCCGCAGATCGAGTGCGGCGCCGCCGACCTGCTCTACGTCGACGCGGGCGAGCTCTGGATCACCTCGGACGGCCTGGCCGACGCCACCGCCATCCTGGGCGGCGACTACGAGGACTACCGCAGCATGATGTGGAAGGAGGCCAGCGACCAGCAGCACGGTGACGACATGACCGTCAAGGGCGCCATCGGCTGGATGAAGGACGTGACCCGCGGGACCGAGCAGGTGCTGCTGGGCTTCCTGGGCAAGACCTTCGACCGCGAGGCCGATGCCTACGCCGACGAGATGTACGCCGTCCGCCGGGACATGATCGACCTGCAGAAGGACGCCCGCACCCTCAAGACCGCCGACCGCCGCCTGCGGACCGCCATCCGCGTCCTGGTGAACTCGGGTCCCCCCGCCGCGAACAGCATGACCCTGGCCGAGGCCCAGGCGAAGCAGGCCCACGTCCGGGACGAGCTGGCCGGCGTCCTCCAGGAGCTGCGCGCGCTGCGGGCCGACTTCCGCAAGCTGCGCGGCGCGGTCCGGGCCCTGGAGGGCGGCGCCGAGTGGGCCGACACGATGGCCTGCGTCGCCGAGCGCCACTGAGCGCCTCTCGGCCGACGCCCCCTCCTTCCTTCGGCGACGCCCCGGGCTCACCCCCCGGGGTGTTGTCGTTGGGGGACGCGGGGCGTGGGCGGGATCAGGCCCGGGCGGGCACGAACGTCATGGCGCGCTCGGCCAGGGCGGCGATGCTCAAGGAGGGGTTCACGCCGGGGTTGGCCGCCACCGCGGAGCCGTCGATGACGTAGAGCCCGGGGTAGCCGAAGACCTGGTGCTCGGCGTCCACCACGCCGTCGTCGGGGGAGCCGCCGATCTTGCATCCGCCCAGGATGTGCGCGGTGGTGGGCGTGGCCAGCAGGAGCTCGGGCACCAGGTTCATGGTGACCCCGCCCACCTTGTCGGCGAAGCGCCCGGCCAGGTCCGTGGCCTCGGGCAGGAAGGACTTCGGCGCGCTGGAGGGGTCGTCCAGCTGCGTGGTCAGGCCGCGCTGGAAGCCGGTGTACATCGACCGCCCCAGCCGCACGGACAGCGTCTCCTCCAACGTGCGCATGTACAGCAGGACCTGGCTCTGCTTGCTGAAGTCGCGCACGGTCAGCGCCTTCGCCCACCGCACCGGCTGCTTGAGGAAGGCGCGGGTGGCGCCGGCCAGGCGCGCGGGCAGGTGGTCGCCGGGGGCGTAGGGCACGGCGAGGGTGCGGAAGAAGCCGGAGCCGGGGCCGTAGCGCACGGGCTCGATGTGGCTGTGCTCGTCGGCGTGCAGGATGGAGGTGATGGCGACGCCCTCGGTGAAGTCGACGTCGGGGTCCGGCACGATCACGCCCATCAGGGCCTCGTTGTTGGTGCGCACGAAGTCGCCCACCCGGTCCGACAGCTTCGGCAGGCCCTCCTGATCCTCCTTCATCTTCAGCAGCAGGGGCAGCGTGCCCATCACCCCGCCCGCCATCACCACGCGATCGGCGGTGTAGCGGCGCTTCTCGCCGGTGAAGGAGCCCTTCGTCTCCAAGCGGTAGCCGCCCTGGAAGGGGGCCAGGCCCATCACCTCCGTCTCGGAGACGATCGTCAGGCCCTCGGCCTCGGCCAGGTGCAGGTAGTTCTTGTCCAGGGTGTTCTTGGCGCCCACCCGGCAGCCCGTCATGCAGGCGCCGCAGTGGGTGCAGCCCGTGCGCCGCGGCCCCTTGCCGTCGAAGTAGGGGTCCGGCCCCTCCACCCCCGGCTCGCCGAAGTGCACCGCCACCTCCGTCTTGTGGAAGTGCTCGGCGCGGCCGATGTCCTGGGCGATCTCCTGCAGCACCTGGTCGCCGCGCGTGTGCCCGGGGAAGGGGGTGGCGCCCAGCATCCGGCGCACCGTGGCGTAGTGCGGGGCCAGCTCCGTCTTCCAGTCGGCCAGGTCGGACCAGGAGGGCGACTCGAAGTAGGCGTCCCCCGGCGTGGGCAGCGTGTTGGCGTAGACCAGCGAGCCGCCGCCCACCCCCACTCCGTGCATCACGGTGACGTGGCGGAAGAAGCTCATCTGGAAGAGCCCCTTCAGGCCCATCTTGGGCATCCAGTACCAGCGCTTGACGTCCCAGTTGGTCTTCGGAAACTCGCTGGGCTTGAAGCGGCGGCCCTTCTCGATGACGAGGACGCGGTAGCCCTTCTCGGTCAGGCGCAGGGCGCTGACGCTGCCGCCGAAGCCGGAGCCGACGATGATCCAGTCGTAGTGGGTCGATGCATCCATGCCGACGACGTTACAGCCCCGGCGGCCTCGCGTGGCATGCTCCGCGGCCGTGAGCACGACGATCCTGCGACTGAGGCACGCCACCGACCCGGGATGGGCCCGCGCGGTGTTGGGCGATGTCGACGCGTTCCTGCAGGATCACGCCCACAACGAGCGCAAGGTGGTCCAGGCAGCGCTGATCCTGGCCGCGCAGCACCACCAGCACCGCGATCTGGTGGCCGCGATGCTGGAGCTGGCCGCCGAGGAGCTGTCGCACTTCCAGCGCGTGCACGACCTGCTGGCGGAGCGCGGCAAGACCATCGGCCAGGACCAGCCCGACCCCTACGCCGGGGCCATGCACAAGCTGCTGCGCAAGGGCGACGTCCACGAGTACCTGCTGGATCGGCTGATCGTCTTCGCGGTGGTGGAGGCCCGGGGCTGCGAGCGCTTCCAGCTGGTGGCCCAGGCCCTGGAGCCGGGGCCCCTGGCCGACTTCTACACCGAGCTCTTCAAGGCCGAAGCCCGGCACCACGGGCTGTTCACGGGCCTGGCGCAGCGCATCTTCGGGCGGGAGGCCTTCACCGCCCGCCTGGACCAGATCCTGGAAGCCGAGGGGGCGATCGTGCGCGACCTGCCCCACCGCGCCGCGCTGCACTGAGCGGTCGACGTGGCCCCGATGTCCCGCACGCTGGCGGTCCTGCCGCACCCCGACGACGAGGTCTTCGTGGCCGGCTCCCTGCGGCTGTGGGGGGCGCAGATCGTCTGCGCGACCCGGGGTGAGGCCGGCCGCGACGCGGCGGGGAGCCTGGAGGGGGACGCGCTGGGGGAGCACCGTTGGGGGGAGCTGCAGGCCTCCTGCGCGGCCTTGGGGCTGGATCCGCCGGTGGGGCTCGATCTGCCCGACGGGGCCCTGGAGGCGGCGGCGGTGGCGGAGCGGCTGCGCGAGCGGCTGGGCGAGGATCTTGGGGGCGCCGAGCGCGTGGTCACCCTGGGCCCGGACGGGGTCTACGGGCACCGCGACCACCTGGCGGTGACGGCCGCGGTGCTGGAGGTGGCCGACGTCGTGCACCTGGCCGTCTTTCCGCCCGGGCTCTTCCACCCTCTGTGGCGGGGGCTGCGGCGGGCGGGCTTCGCGGGCGTGGTGCCCGGCATGCACCCCGGCTCCTTCGGGTCCGAAGAGGCCGACGTCGCCGTGCCGGTGGAGGCTCGTTGGCGGGAGGTGGCGGCGGCCTGCCACCGCTCGCAGCTTCGGGGGGCGCCGCGGGACTTCCTGATGCCCGGGCTGCTGGATGGCCTGGGCGACGTCGACCGCTACGTCCTGCGCCGGAGTGCGCCATGAGGGTGCTGCACCTCACCCGGGACTTCCCCCCGACCTCGGCCGGCGGCATCTCCACCGGGGTGGGCTGGCTGGCGCGGTCGATGCGGGCGGAGGGCTGGCCCCAGGCCGTCGCCTCCTTCGACGGATGGCGGCCCCGAAAGCAGAACGATCGGGTGGAGGATCGGGGCGACGTCCTGCGGATCCAGGGCCGGCCCTTCGGCGCCCTGCGCGCGTTCGCGGAGCGCTTCGGCCCCGACCTCTGCGTGGTGCACGACCCCCTCATCGACCGCGCGGTGGGTCCCCTGCCCGGCCGGCGGCTGTTCTTTGTGCACGTCGACCATCGGCGGCTGCGGGAGCTGCGGGGCCTGGAGGAGCCGACGACCAGCGAGCGGGCCATGGAGCGGGCGATGGCCGAGGCCGACGCCGTGCTCGCGCCGTCCCAGGCGCTGGTCGACCGGCTGGCCCGGCGGGGACAGGGAGCGCGGCGAGCGCGGCTGGGCGTGGACCCGCCGCCCACGGGCCCGGTGCCCCAGGGGGACGACGTCCTGCACCTGGGTCGGCTGGACCGGGCGAAGGGCACCGACCTGCTGTTGAGCGCCCTGGACGGCTTGCCGGCGCCGCTGCTGGCGGGCGGGCTCCCCCACAACCCCCGGGCCGAGGCCCGCTGGCGGGAGGCCTGGCCCGAGGCGCGCTGGCACGGCTGGCTGGAGCCCGACGAGCGGGACGCCCTGATGCGCCGCGCGGGCCTGCTGGCGGTGCCGAGCCTGGAGGAGACTTTGGGCCTGGTGGCCCTGGAGGCGCAGCGCCTGGGCCTTCCGGTGGTGGCCAGCGACGTGGGCGGGCTGGGGGAGGTCCTGCGGGACACCGGCGGTGGGCGGCTGGTGCCGGCGGGCGACGGCGCGGCCCTGCGGGAGGCGATCGTGGAGCTGTCGGGCGATCCGGACCTGCGGCGGGCCCTGGGGGAGCGCGGGCGGGAGGCGATCGCAGAACGCTGGGTCTGGCCGGCGCTGCGCGGCGAGTGGTCAGCGGCGCTGGAGGCTCCCTACGGAAACAGCTCCGTGCTCGTCCAGCCCGTGGGGCCGGCGACGTAGAGCCAGCGCATGTGCAGGCGGAACTCGCGGTCCTCCCAGAACTCCATGCGGTCGACGCGCACGCGGTAGCCCGACCAGAAGTCGGGGCGGGGGACGGCGCCCAGGGGGAAGCGGGCCAGGGTCTCCGCCACGCGCCGCTCCAGCTCCATCCTGCCCACCAACGGCTCCGACTGGCGGCTGGCCCAGGCGCCGATGCGGCTCCGGCGGGGGCGTTGGGCGAAGTAGGCGTCGGCCTCTTCGTCGGAGACGCGCTCCACGCGGCCCTCCACGCGGATCTGGCGCTTCTGGGACTTCCAGTGCCAGAGCAGCGCGGCCTGGGGGTTGGCGTCCAGCTCCTGGGCCTTCCGGCTGCCCAGGTTGGTGTAGACGATGAAGCCGTCGGGGCCCCAGTGCTTGACCAGGACCATGCGGGAGGAGGGCGCGCCCTCCGCG
>CALCXL010000484.1 GCA_937907595.1 uncultured Pseudomonadota bacterium | reverse complement strand
AGCCAGCTGAGGGCCTCGGTGCGCGCGCGCGGCTCGGTGGGCGGGAACGCGCCGAAGGACTCGGCCAGGTACAGCAGGATGGAGCCCGACTCGAAGACCCGCGTGGGCGGATCGGTCCGGTGGTCCATGAGCGCCGGGATCTTGGAGTTGGGGTTGGCGGCCACGAAGCCGCTGCTGAACTGGTCGCCCTCGGTGATGTTGATGAGCCACGCGTCGTACTCAGCGCCGCTGTGCCCCGCCTCCAGCAGCTCCTCGAGCATCACGGTGGCCTTGACGCCGTTGGGCGTGGCCAGGGAGTACAGCTGCAGGGGGTGCTTGCCCACGGGCAGCGCCTTGTCGTGGGTGGGACCGGCGACGGGGCGGTTGATGTTGGCGAACTTGCCCCCGTTGGCGGGGTCCCAGGTCCAGACGGCGGGCGGGGTGTAGGGCTCCACGATGGGCTCCTCGGCGGGGGGTGGGCCCGGAGGTTAGCCTCCCTCAGTCGCCGTTGCCGAAGGACCCGAACCCGTCGATGAAGCCCTCGTGGGGCTCCGCCAGGGCGTCCAGCTCCAGCTCGCAGGCGGTGACGGCCGCGTGGGTGGCGACCATCGACTTGCTGCAGGTGCAGGTCCACTCGTCCTCGTCCTCGTCGTACGCACACTCGACCTCGTAGCCCAGGGCCAGCGCGGCCTCCCCCACCGCGACGCCGGCCGCTTCGGAGGGCACGGCGACGTGGAAGTCGATGAACATCGGCTGGCTCATGTCGCTGCCGTTGGCGGCGAGGTGTTCGAGGACGGCGGTGGTCTCGGGCATGGGGTCGGCTCCGGGGGGCAGTCCACGGCGGGGTGGACGATGCGCTGGCTCCGGGGATCGTAGCGGGTGCGCCGGTGTCAGCGTTTCAGAAGGCTCTGGGAGGAATCTACTTGAATGCCGTCGAGTCGTTTCTATATTGGTCGAAATGAATTGAGGAACTCATGTCCGACGACGCCTTGCTGCTCACCTTCTTCAAGTCCCTGGCCGACGCCAACCGCCTGCGCATCGTGGGGTTGCTGGCCCACCGCGCGCACACGGTGGAGGAGCTGGCGGAGGTGCTGGGGCTGCGCGCCTCCACCGTGTCCCACCACCTCAGCAAGCTGCGATCGGCGGAGCTGGTGTCGGCCCAGGTGGACGGGCACTACCACGTCTACGCCCTGGACACGGACGCGCTGGAGGCCCGCGCGCGGCGCCTGCTCTCCAGCGAGGAGCTGCGGGATCTGGCGCCCCGGGACGACGCGGTGGACCCCTACGACCGCAAGGTGCTGGCCGCCTTCCTGGACGAGGAGGGGCGCATGAAAGCCCACCCAATGAAGCGCAAGAAGTTCGCGGTCCTGCTGCGCCACGCCCTGGCTTGCTACTTCACCGACGCCGGGCCCTGGTCCGAGCGGGAGGTCAACGACCGCCTGAAGCCCTTCACCGACGACGTCGCCAGCATCCGACGCGGTTTCATCGACCTGGGGCTCATGAGCCGGGACCGCAGCGGCTCGGAGTACACCCGGAGCGCGCCGTCGGCCTGATCCGCTGGGGGGGCGGACTGCGGGCTCAGGTGCCCAGCGAGCGGGTGAGCCAGCGGTCCAGGGCGTTGGCGAAGAGCTGCTTCTGGCGGTTGCCGAAGGGGGGCGGGCCGCCGGTCATCTCGCCGCCTTCGCGCAGGGCCTCCTTGAGGTCGCGCAGGGCCAGGGCCTCCTGGACGGACGCCTCATCCAGCTCGCGGCCGCTGGTCTGCAATACGTGCACGCCCATGGGCACCAGGCGGGCGGCCAGGGGGATGTCCTGGCTGATGGCCAGGTCGCCGGCGCGGGCGTTGTCAGCGATGTAGTCGTCGGCGACGTCGGGCCCGGCGGCCACCTGGACCGATCGTACCAGGGGGGTGTCCGGCAGCCGCAGGCGGATGTTGGCCACGAAGAGCACGTCGATGTGCACCCGCTCAGCCGCGTTGATGACGACCTCCCGAAGGGGGCGCGGCATGGCGTCGGCGTCGACCCAGATCACGGGCTTGTCGGGCAGCGTAGCGCTGGCGGGCGGGCTGGCGGCCTTGCCGCTGAGGATGTCGTCCAGCCAGAGATCAGGGGGCATGCGGGTCGCCTTCCGGGTTGGCGGCCACCCTACAGGCTGGGGGAGGGCAGGGAGTCGGAGAGGACCGGTCGGCAGAACAGCAGGGGCATTGTTGGGAATGTGCTGGCATTGCCATGTCTCCGACCGTGTGCTCGCGTGGTCGCCGGCCGCAAAACGTCCAACGGAGGTCATTTGGGCCGATTCAAGCAGGC
>CALCXL010000483.1 GCA_937907595.1 uncultured Pseudomonadota bacterium | reverse complement strand
GGACGAGTACGAGAACTACGGCGGGGGCAAGGAGCTGCCCGACGACGTGAGGAAGCTGAAGGACGAGATCCTCACGAACATCGAGTCCTGCTACCTGCAGGTCAAGGACGAGGACGCCCGTCGGGCCACGCGGAAAAAGTTCTACGAGCCCCAGCAGCACGAGTTCAGCGCCGACTTGCTCTTCACGCAGGGTGAGATGCTGATGGTCCGCCACCAGTGGGATACGGTCATCGACAACTTCCAGCGGGCGATCGAGCTCATGCCGACCGTGGGCAAGTACCGCCAGTTCCTGCAGCAGGCCCAGCAAAAGGCGCGGGCCCGGGCCGGCTCAGGGGAGTAGAGAACCGTCGCACGCGTGAGCCGCGCTCACGCCGCCCAGGGGGTCCCGGCTCACGCCCGGCTCCGACCGCTGGGATGCGGCACCGCGACCGTAGGCGCTGGTCCCCGTGGCCAGCACCGCCCGCTCCCCCAGCAGGGCCAGGAGCTCGCAGTGGGCCGGGTGGCCGAGCAGGCTGCGGTCCAGCAAGACGACGACCGGCTCGCTGCGGTCCTCGAGCAGCGTGAGCGCCGGGCCTGCGTCGCCCTCACCCTCTTCGATCCGTCCGGCCTCCCCGTCCACCAGGACGCTGTCCGCCATCCACCCCGTCGGCGAGATGGCCAGGCGCAGGGCCGCCAGCGGCAAGGCCGCGCCCCCCGGGCCCGGCGGCAGGCTCACGCGGTGCAGGGCCGCGAAGGCCGAGTAGGGAGTGTGAGCCTCCTCGGGCTCCGTGGGGGCGGCGTAGCGGCGAATGCAGCCGCTCAGCAGCAGCGAAGACGACACGGCGAGCAGCGTGAGCCGCGTGAGCCGCCGGGCGGCGTGAGGACGGGGCCGCGGGTGTGGGGCCGCTGCGTCGATCCGGCTCACAAGCCGAGCACGTCCCGCATGGTGTAGCGGCCCGGGGGCTGGCCGACCAACCACCCCGCGGCGCGCAGGCCCCCCCGCGCGAAGGTGTCGCGGTCCCAGGCGCGGTGCGTGAGCTCGATGCGCTCGCCGTGACCCACCAGGTAGACGGTGTGCTCGCCCACCACGTCGCCACCGCGCAGCGTCTGGACACCGATCTCACGGTCGCTCCGGGCGCCGGTCTCCCCCACGCGTGAGGGGACCGCGCGCTCACGCCCCGTGCCCGGCTCACTGCCCTCTGCGGCGGCCTCCAGGAGCAGCCAGGCGGTGCCGCTGGGGGCGTCGACCTTCTTGCGGTGGTGCATCTCCAGCACCTCCAGGTCCCAGCCAGGCAGCGCGCGGGCGGCGGAGCGGACGAGGTCCCGCAGGACGTTGATGCCCGTGCCGGTGTTCGGCGCCACCAGCACGGGGGCCCGCTCGGACAGCGCCTCCAGGCGAGCCTCGCTGGCGGCGTCCAGGCCCGTCGTGCCCACCACCAGGGCGCGGGGCGTCTCCAGCAAGCGCTGCAGGAGCGGCCCGGTCCAGTCGGGGTGGCTGTAGTCGATGACCACGTCCGCCGACGTGAGGCCCTCTGCCAGGAGCAGGTCGGCCGCGGCCGGATCCTGCGTCTCCAACAATCGAACCAGCGCGGTGCCCATGCGGCCGTCGCCCGAGATCAAGACCCTGCTCATGTCGCCTCCAGACCTGGGCGGAGGATCGGGGCGAGGCGAGGGCGCTGTCAATGTCCCAGGCAGTTCAGTTGTGAGCGTGATCGTGAGCGCGTGCGGCCGACGTTACGCCGTAGGCAGCTGCGACAGCTCGATCGTCTGGGCCGCCCGGGACTCGAGGTCCCCCAGGTTGCTGGGCCCCAGCGTGGAGGGCGGTCCGGGCTCACGCACGGGGTGCAGGCCGGCCTCCAGCAGCGCGCGCTCCAGGACGTCCATGCCCGCGGGGGTCAGGGGCTCCAGGGGGAGCCTCAGCTCGGCGGTGGGGATGATGTTCAGCCACGCGGCCGCGGTCTTGACCGGGGTGGGGTTCGACTCCACGAAGAGGGCGTCGATCAGCGGCAGCAGCTTGAGGTGGATGCGGCGCGCCGACGCGAAGTTCCGGAACTCGATCGCCTCCAGCATCTTGATGAAGGGCGCCGCGGCGATGTTGCTCAGCACCGAGATGCAGCCGTCCCCGCCCTGGGCGATGAAGGGCATGGTGGTGAAGTCGTCGCCCGACATGATGGCGAAGTCCTCGCCCACCAACCGCCGAAGTTCGGCCGCGCGCCCCAGGGAGCCCGTGGCCTCCTTGATGGCGACGATGCGCTCGTGCTTCGCGAGCTCGGCGACGGCGGGGGGGAGCAGGTCGACGGCCG
>CALCXL010000482.1 GCA_937907595.1 uncultured Pseudomonadota bacterium | reverse complement strand
GGCGCTGACGAAGAGGAGGGCCAGGAGCAGGAAGAACAGGCGATGGGTCATGGAGTCCTCGGAATGGGTGGGCGCGCGCGAGCACGGGCGACAGGAACGTAACAGCAAGCTCCTGAGCCCGCGCGGGCTGGTCCCGCCCCATCGCGGGAGGGGCTGGACGTCGCGCCGATCCGTCCAGGACCCCCGCCCGGTCAGGGTCCCCGACGATGCGCTGCCCGATGCCCCGTGGGCCTGCTACATTCCGCGCCCTCCGGAGACAAGAACATGGCCCAGCAGCCCAAGTCGGCGATCAGCCCCACCCGCGAAGAGAACTACCCCGAGTGGTACCAGCAGGTCATCCGCGCCGCGGACCTGGCCGAGCCCTCGCCCGTGCGCGGCTGCATGGTGATCAAGCCCTGGGGCTACGCCCTGTGGGAGGGGATCCAGCGGGATCTGGACCGTCGCTTCAAGGAGACCGGCCACCTCAACGCCTACTTCCCCATCTTCATCCCCAAGAGCTTCCTGGAGAAGGAGGCCGAGCACGTCGACGGCTTCGCCAAGGAGTGCGCCGTGGTCACCCACCACCGCCTGGAGGCGGGCCCCGACGGAGGGTTGGTGCCCGCCGGCAAGCTGGAGGAGCCCCTGGTGGTCCGGCCCACGTCGGAGACCATCATCGGCGCCATGTTCAGCAAGTGGGTGCAGTCCTACCGGGACCTGCCGATCTTGATGAACCAGTGGGCCAACGTGGTGCGCTGGGAGCTGCGCACCCGCATGTTCCTGCGCACCACCGAGTTCCTCTGGCAGGAGGGCCACACCGCCCACGCGACGTCGGAGGAGGCGGTCGAAGAGACCATGAAGATGCTCGACGTCTACCGCCAGTTCGCCGAAGAGGTGATGGCGTTGCCCGTGCTCTGCGGTGAGAAGACCGCGGCCGAGCGCTTCCCCGGCGCCGTCAGCACCTACTGCATCGAGGCGATGATGCAGGACCGCAAGGCGCTGCAGGCGGGCACGTCGCACTTCCTGGGCCAGAACTTCAGCCGCGCCCAGGAGATCCAGTACCTGAGCGCCGAGGGCCAGCAGGAGTTCGCGTGGACCACGTCCTGGGGCGTCTCCACCCGCCTGATCGGCGCCCTGATCATGGTGCACAGCGACGACGACGGCCTCCGCGCCCCGCCCGCCCTGGCCCCCGCCCAGATCGTCATCCTGCCGGTGCTGCGCAAGGGCGCCGACGAGGACGCCATCAGCGCCTACTGCGAGGACCTGGCGAAGCAGCTGCGCGGCCTGCGTTGGCGGGACGAGCGCCTGCGCGTGCTGGTGGACCGGCGTGACCTGCGCGGCGGGGAGAAGAACTGGCAGCACATCAAGAAGGGCGTGCCGATCCGCCTGGAGGTGGGCCCCCGGGACATGGAGTCCGACGCCGTGTACATGGCGCGGCGGGACCGCCCCCACAAGGAGAAGGCCGGCGTGCCCCGCGCCGAGTTCCTGGAGCGGGTCGGCGACCTGCTGACGGAGATCCAGGACGGCATGCTCGCC
>CALCXL010000481.1 GCA_937907595.1 uncultured Pseudomonadota bacterium | reverse complement strand
TCAAAGAGAAGGTCTTCCGCAGCAAGGCACGGCTGCTCCTCCTGGAGGAGAAGGTCATCCGCGGCGTGGTCAGCGGCGCCAAGGCCGTCGTGCGGCACGTCAACGAGCTCGGGCCGGCCTACGCCCTGGAGTCGGTGACCTACTACTTCGACGGCAACCCGATCTTCCAGCAGACCGACGTGGGCAGCAAAGGCAGCCTGAGCAAGAACAAGAAGGAAGAGATCTTCGGCGCGAACATCCCGCCGGGCAACCACACCATCTCGGTCACCGGGGTGATCAAGGGCAACGGCGCCGGCCTCTTCGCTTACCTGAGCGACTACACGTTCCAATTCTCTTCGTCCTACTCGTTCGTCGCCGCCGACGGCAAGACCAGCCGCATCGATTCGGTCCTCTTCAAGAAGGGCGGCCCCGCCGCCGACTACGTGGAGGGCCCGACGGTCGAGTTCAAGCTGTTGGACGACAAGGGCTCCAAGATCGAAGGCAACGAAGGTGGTGCCGACTCCGCCGAGGGCGGGTCGGGGACCTGAGAGCCAAGGACTCCGTGGACGGGCACGCAGTGGCGCACCTACGACGACTGAGCCTGCTCGCCTTGATGGCGGGGTTGTTCTGTGTTGCCCCCGCCGCGCAGGCGCAGGGCACGCGTGCGGGCGCCGTGGAGAACGACCTCACCCTCGTCGAGGCGGAGGTCATGGGGCTGGAGCGCCGGGTCTCGGGCCTGCGGCAGGAGCTGTCCGGCGGCGCCTTGACGCGCAGCCCGCGCAAGATCACCGAGCGCTACAACGAGGCTCGCTACGCCTACCTGGTGGAGCAGTACGAGCTCTGTGCGCTGTACCTGTACTCCCTTCTGGAGAACGACGACCTCAAGGCGGACCCGCGCCGCCCCGAGGCGGAGTGGTACCTGGCGGAGTGCCTCTTCCTCGACGGCAACCTCGGCCCCTCCACGGATCGCTTCCGCCGCATCGTCGACCAGGGCCCGTCGCATGCCTTCTACGACGACGGCCTGCTCAAGCTGATCGAGCTGTACGGCCGCACCGGCGACGTCCGGCAGTTCAACGACTACTACAACAACTTCGTCCGCTCCTCGCAGGACAGCAGCCCCACCTCCCTGCGCATCCGCTACGGCATGGGCAAGACGCTGTACCGCCAGGGCAAGCTGGGCGACGCGCAGGCCCTCTTCGCGGCCTTCCCCCGCGGCTCCACCTTCACGCCCCAGGCGCGCTACTTCAGCGGCGTCATCCTGGTCGCCGAGGGCCAGGCGGCCGAGGAGCGCGAGGAGCCGGCCGTCGCCACGCAGAAGTACCAGCAGGCGGTCACGGTCTTCCGGGAGGTCCTGACCCTCCCCATCTCCACCGAAGAGCACGCGCGGGTCATGGACTTGACCCACCTCGCCATCGCGCGGCTGTACTACGAGACCGGGGACATCCCCTCCGCCATCGCTGAGTACACGCAGATCCGGGCTGACTCCGAGCAGTACGCGGACGCCCTGTACGAGATGATCTGGGCCAACATCGAGGCCGGCAGCCAGATGATCGGCGAGCAGGCCGAGGGCGGCCCGTCCGAAGGCAGCCTGATGTTCGAGCGCACCCGCAAGTTCGACGAGGCCCTGCGCGCCATCGAGATCTTCAACCTCGCCTTCCCCGACGACTCCCGCGAGCCTGCCCTGCGGCTGCTGGCCGGCCACGTCCGGGTCCGCATGGAGAAGTTCGAGGACGCCATCGAGCGCTACGAAGACGCGGCCGTGCACTTCCGCGAGCTCAAGCTGGTCGTCGACCAGATCGTCGGCAGCAACACCGACCCCATGATCTACTTCAACCAGCTGGTGGACGAGAACTACGTCGCGGAGGCCGACCTCACCGTGCCTCCCTCGGCGCGTCGTCAGGCCCGCCGGGACGACAGCGTCGAGAAGGCCGTCCAGATCTCGGGCGACCTCTACCGCCAGCAGTCGGACATCGAGGACGCCTCGGACAAGCTCGACGTCATCGAAGAGGCGCTGTACGCCAACGAGGGCGTGGGCCTCATCCAGACCTACCGCATCCACCGCCAGCAGCTCGCCATGGCGGAGTCCACGGTGCTCATGCTGCGCGCCCGCCTCGTGGACATGGAGCTGGCCTGGCTGGACTCGGCCCTCTCGGGGGGCAGCCGCGGCGCCCTGGACGCGATCAGGACCCAGAAGGGCAGCTCCGACGGCTCCACCTCCAGCCTCGCCGCCCGCCGGCAGAGCGCCATGGAGCGGCAGGACGTCTTCGTGATGCAGGCTCGCGCCGTCGGGACCCGCATGTACAACCTGGAGGTGACCTCCCAGGAGCTGCTGGACCGCCTCTCCGCCATCGAGCAGTACCTGGTCGATGCCCGCTCCCGGGGGGAGCGCACCCGCGAGCAGGAGCTTGAGGTCCGCAAGGAGCTCGAGGCCGAGCGCGCCTTCCTGCTGGAGACGGTGGAAGCCATCGACGACCTGGGCAAGCGCATCGAACCGCGGGTGCTGACCGCCCGCCTCGACCGGGCCTCGGTGGGCTCCGCCGACGCGGACGGCGAGCGCGCGGCCAGCTCGGACTCCCTTCGGGCGCTGGAGACCCGCTTGGGCAGCCTGCGCGCCAGCGCCACCGGGGGGGGGGACACCACCCGCCGCATCGACGCCGCCCGATCGCGCCTGCTCGACCTGGAGCGCGTGACCGTGGAGACGCGGGAGCTCATGGACCGGGCGGAGCTCTCCGAGGTCCAGGACATCAAGAAGGAGGTCGCCTTCCAGCGCCGCATGGTCACGGACCTCGATGGCGAGGGCGTCGCCATCCACGGGGACAACACCCGGGTCAGCGGGCGCATCGGCAAGCAGGCTTTCGTGGACGTCGCCAACTTCTACGAGGACATGCTGACCCGCGCCGACATGGGCGTGGCGGACGTCTACTGGTACCGCAAGGAGTCGACGTCCAGCGCCAAGAAGGACCTCGCGCGGGAGAAGAACTCCCGCCTCCGCATGCTCCAAGAAGCCTTCCGCGACGTCTTGGAGGAGCGATGATGCACCGCTACGCCGCGTTGAGCCTGGCCCTGGTGGCCTCGCTCCTGGCTGCGCCCGCGTCGGCCTCCTTCTACGAGGAGGCGGCGGCCGAGTTTGAGTGCCTGCCCCCGGAGGCGGCCGAGCTCACCCCCTACGAGCTGTTCGATGAGAACCAGCTCCCGGAGATCCTGCGCCTCAAGGCCGGCAAGATGTCGGACAACACCGCCGAGGGCGCGGAGCCCGTGGCCGACGGCAGCGACGCCGCGAGCGAGCCGGAACTCGACATGTTCCGTGAGGCGCACATCCGGTACCGGGCGCGCAGCGAGGAGTTCGCCTCCGAGGTCTCGCGCATCGTGCTGCGCAAGTACCAGGACGAAGTCTCCGAGCTGCGCTCGGGCTACGACCAGCTGGTGGGCAAGGCGGACCTGGAGGAGCGCATGCTCCGCGAGCAGGCCATCGCCGCCCACGAGCGCTTCATCAAGGCGCACCCGGGCTCGGAGTACACCGCTCGGCGGATGTTCCGGCTGGGCGAGCTGTACTTCGAGGAGTCCCAGGAGTCGTACCTGGTGGAGAACGAGAAGTACGACGAGTTGAGCATCCTCTTCGATGAGGGCAAGCTCGAGTACCTGCCCGAGCCTCCGATGAAGGACTACCGCAAGTCGATCGCGCTCTACAAGCGCATCGTGCGCGACTTCCCGACCTACGGGGACCTGGGCGCTGTCTACTACATTCTCGGGTAC
>CALCXL010000480.1 GCA_937907595.1 uncultured Pseudomonadota bacterium | reverse complement strand
AGGCACTTGTTGGCGCTGGCCTCCGCCTGCCGGAGCAGGGCGCGGTCCAGGTAGTCGCGCCCCTGGTTGTAGGCGTCGACCCCGCGCTTGGTCTGGGGGGCGAAGGGCTCCCCGGCCTGGGCCCCGCCGGTGACCAGGAGCAGCGCCACGAGCCAGCGGATCATGCGTTCCCCATCACGGCCTGCAGTTCGGCCAGGTTGGCGCGGTGGCCCGCCACGATCACCTTGTCGCCCACGTCCACCACGAAGTCGGCGGGGGGCCGGAAGACGCGGCTGCCGTCGGCCTGCTTCACGGCCAGGACCAGCACCTGCCACTGCTTGCTGTAGTCGGCGCCCTGGATGGTCTTGCCGGCCAGGGCGGCGCCTTCGGACATCAGCAGCTCCTCGATGAAGAGGTCCGGGAAGTCGTTGAGCTGGGCCAGATCCAGGAAGTCGACGACGCCGGGCCGCAGCAGCATGTGGGCCATGCGCTGCCCGCCGATCTGCGTGGGCGCCACCACCCGATCGGCCCCGGCGCGGCGCAGGCGCTTGGCCGCGATCATGTCGTCGGCGCGGGACAGCACCAGCAGGTCGGGCCGCATCTCCTTGGCGCTGAGCACGACGTAGGTGTTGATGGCGTCGGTGGACGTCGCCACGGCGATGGAGGAGGCCCGCTCGATGCCGGCCTGACGCAGCACGGACTCGTCCGAGGCGTCGCCGTGCACGGCGTGGAAGCCGTCGTCGCGGGCCCGCTCGAATGCCTCCTGGTCCGGCTCCACCACCACCACCACCCGCCACTCGGCGGCCAGGGAGATGCAGATCTCGTGGCCCAATCGGCCGTAGCCGCAGACGATCGTGTGCTCGGTGAGCTTCGGCAGTTCCCGTTCCATGCGCCTCCTCGACAGGGCCCGTTGCAGGGAGCCCTCCACCACGCCTTCAAAGAATGTCCGCGTCAACACCAACAGGACGTAGGACCCGACGCCCATGCCGGTGAGGATCACCACGGACGCGAACATCTGGCCGGGGCGCGACAGCGGGTGCACCTCCCCGTAGCCGACGGTGGTGATGCTGATCACCACCATGAAGAAGCTGTCCCACCAGTTCCAGCCTTCGATGAGGTGGAAGCCCAACGTGCCCAGGCCCAGCAGGCAGAACATCGCGAAGAGCGGCACCATCCAGCGCGCGTCGCCGGGGTTCCGGGACAAGCGGTCGAGGAAGTGTGCGGGCGGTCGATCGGTCAGCGGGGGGCTCCTCCGCGGCGATCCTACCGTTGATCGTCGGGCCTGCGATGCCGGGGGGTCAACGGGCCGTCGGGGCTACAGCGCGGCGGTGAGCAGGCGCTCCAGCTCGCGGGCGTCGGCCGGGCGCAGGTCCGGGTCCTTCTGGAGGCAGCGGTCGATGACGGCGGCCAGGGGCTCGGGCAGCAGGGGGTTGAGCTCCGTGGGATCCGGGGCCGGCTGATGGACCACCCGGGCCAGCAGGCTGCCCACCGAGCGTCCCCCGAAGGGGGGGCGGCCGGTGAAGAGCTCGAAGAGGACGACCCCCAGGGAGTAGATGTCCGAGGCGGTCGTGGCCTCCGCCGCGCCGGTGATGCGCTCGGGGGCGACGTAGCCCGGCGTGCCCAGGACCAGGCCGCGGGTGGAGGTGACCAGGCCGGGCTCGCGGGTCTTGGCGATGCCGAAGTCCATCACCTTGAGGTGCCGCTCCCCGTCGAGCACGAAGAGGTTGTCCGGCTTGATGTCCCGGTGCACCACGCCCAGATCGTGGGCGGCGGCCAGGGCCCGGCAGGCCTGCACCACCAGGGGCACCCCCACCGCCACGGGCACGGGGCGGCCGCCGCGCTCGTCCAGGAAGCCGCGCAGGGTGCGGCCGCGCAGGAGCTCCATGGTGAAGAAGGGCTGGCCGCGCCAGACGCCGTAGTCGTAGGTGCGGGCGACGTGGCTGTGCTGCAGGCGGCGGCAGATCCGCATCTCCTGCCGGAAGCGGTTGACGGCGCCGGGCACCGAGTCCGTGCAGTCCAGCAGCTTGAGGGCCACCTGCTCGCCCAGCTCCAGGTCCGTGGCCCGGTAGACGCCGGCGGTGGCCCCGCGGCCGATGAGCCCGTCCACCACGAAGCGGTCGGCGATGCAGGTGCCCGGGGGAACCGTGCCGTCGCGCACGGCGCCGATGAGGCCCTGGCCGGCGAGCAGGCCCCGCAGCGCGCGGTCGTCGGGGTCCTCGTCCAACACCACGTCGGCGCCGGCCGCGGTCAACAGGGGCCCCAGCCCGCCGCCGGGGGTGGAGCGCACGAAGGAGCGCAGGTCGGCGTCGGGGTGCACGGCGCGAACGACCTTGAGGAAGGTCAGGGCGTCCATGCCGTTGCGCCACAGGTCCAGCACCAGCAGCACCGGCGTCTCCTGGTCGAAGGCGTCCAGCCCCTCGTGGCCGCCGTAGCGCACCCGGACCCGGAAGCCGTGGGACCGCAGCGCCGCCTTCCAGGGGCCCGCCTGCAGGGGACCGTCGGCCACGACCAGGGCCAGGCCGCCCAGGCCCGCCGAGTCGATGTCGCCCGATCCGAAGAAGGAGTTCGTGCGCAACGCGCCCGTCAGAGCCTGCATCCCGATCATGTCGTCCTCCCGTCGCCGTGCCCGTCCTGGGCACAGGGAATCCAACGGGGACCCCGCGGGCGGCTTCAAAAAAGAAAGGACCGGGGGGCCAGATCCGGGGGGCTACGGATCCGCGGGGGCCTCGGGCGGCTCGCAGTCGGTCCACAGGCCGGTGCCCATCAGGTAGCGGCAGGAGACGTTGTTGGACTCCCGGTCGCAGGCGTCCCGCACGCGCACGTTGAAGGTGGCGGGGGAGTAGTAGTCGACCTCGATCTCCGGGACGAGGGCCGGGAAGAGGATCGTGCCCTGGGTGGCGTCGCGCACCACCGGCAGGTAGCTGGTGCTGCCCTCGGCGGGCGTGTAGTCGTCGACGTCGTACAGCCAGAAGCTGCCGAAGTAGCCCAGGGAGAGCTCCGTGGTCACCAGGCCCCCCACCATGTTCGGCGGGTCGGTGGCGCCGGCGATGCCCGGGTCGGCGTAGTCGATGTCCACCAGCAGCGCCCAGCTGGGCTCCTCGCCCAGGGCGATGGCCTCTTTCCCCGCGTCCGACCGGCAGTCGCTCAGGTCCGGGCCGACGGTGCAGGCGGAGTCGATGCGGAGGTTGCCCAGGAAGGGCGCGCTGTTGGCCTGGCAGGCCTCGCTGTCGGCGTTGCCGACGGGGATGCCCGGCGGTTCGGGAGCGCAGGCGGCGAGCAGGAGGGCGGCCAGGGCCAGGAGGAGGCGCACGGCTATTCGGCGGGCGGGGTCTCGACCAGGTGGCCGCTGCCGACTTCGTACTCGATCAGCTTGAAGTTGGACTGGTCGCCGCAGCGGTCCCGCACGCGGAACTCCAGCAGGATGTCCTGGTACTTCTCGAAGCCGCCGTCGTCCGACGTCAACAGCATGGTCAGCTCCCCCTGGGTGCAAGAGTCGAGGTCGTCCACGCTGTTGCAGCCGTTGCTGCCGTGGCCCGCGGCCAGGCAGGATCCCTCGAGCTCCGCGGGCTCGATGCAGGTGCTGACCAGGTGCTCGGGGGTGATCCACTTGGTGGGGAATTGGAAGCTGAGCTCCTCCCCGCTGATGTAGCCGCCGGACATGTTCGGCAGATCGGCCGCGCCGGCGATGCCCGGGTCCGCCCAGTCGAAGTGCAGGCTCAGCAGCCACAGGCCGTCCGAGTCCGTCTGTTCGAAGGAGTTCATCTCCAGGTTGGCGATGAACGGGGGGCTGTTGTTGGCGCAGTCCACGCCGCCGGCGTCGTGGCCGTCGGGGATCTGCGGAGTTGGGTAGCAGCCCACCAGGAAGACGATCGCGATCAGGAAGAGGCGCATCGGACTCACTCTAGCGGATCGAAACCTGGCCGAGGCCGTGTTGTCTTCCCGGGCCCATGCCCACCCAGTGAGCGGCGCGCAGCAGCGGCGCCAGACCCGAGAAGTCGCCCTTCCAGGTGACCACGCCGGTCAGCGCGGCGACCCGCTCTTCGGCGTCCACCTGGGCTCCCTCGGCCGCGATCAGGCGGGTTGGCACCTCCACCGCGCGGGTGCCGTCGGAGACCAGGGTGATCTCCGCGGCGGCGCGCAGGGCGTCGTCCACGGGGATGCGGGGGCCGCGGTGCGACGTGCGCCCCATCCACGCGCCCATGCTCCGGCAGAGGCGGTCCACCACCAGCGCGCACTCGCCGTGCACGTCGCCCACGTCCCCGCGCCGGGCCAGGGGCGTGGCCGACACGAAGGCGAAGACCATGCGGCCCTTGCGCACCCGGGGCTCCGTGATGCGATCCAGGGCCACCAGGGGGACCTCGGTGGCGCCCGGGGGCACGCTCTTCCAGCGGGGGTCGCCGTCCTCGTCCACCTGCATGGCCTGGATGGTGCGCCACTCGATCTCCGGCTCGCCCGAGGGGGCCGGGTGCCCCGCGCGCAGGGCCGCGATGAAGGCAGGCACCTCCGAGACCGCCTTCTCCCCGGCCATGACCAGCTCGAAGCGCAGGTCGCCGCCCTTGTCGCCCAGGGCCTCGGGCATGCCGTCGGCGCGCACCACGAAGGGGGCCCAGGCCTCACCGTCGGGCTTGGAGCCGCGGCCGTGGCGGCCCAGCAGGCGGTGGGCGGGGGAGTTGGGGTTGGTGATGCGGGGGCTGGAGCCGCCGTCGAGCACGTCGTCGATGATGCCGCCCAGGCGACCGCGCACCCAGCGACCGGGGTGCTGGCCCAGCTTGAGCTTGCCGTTGGCGTGGCCGACGACGCGCAGGATGACGATGGGCCAGTCGATCAGGGCGGCGCGCATGCCCTGGGCCAGATCCGTGGACTCCGGCGCCTCCCCCTCGGGGGTGGTCACGCTCATCTGGGAGCGATCCGGAGCCTGCCGGATGGTGGCTCCATCACGCCGGACCCACTTGTGGGTGCGGGGGCGATCGTCTTCTTTGTCGGCCATGGCGCGGGAACCTACATGAGTGCGTCGAAGGCCGCGACCAGCGCCGGCAGGTCCAGGAAATCGCCGGGGCCCTCCAGGGCCTCCCGGGGCGTCGCGGGCTGGCCCGCCACCCGCACCAGCACGTGGGGGTGATCGGCTGAGGGCGCCAACTCCAGCTCGGCCCGGGGCGGCGTGCCGTCGGCGTGCACCCGGTAGTCGGCGGGGTCGTCGGTGACCGAGCGGGGGCGCAGCAGCACCGTGACCGTGAGGACCTCGCCCTGGTGGTTGACCAGGGTCATCCGGGCCGCGGGGCGCTTGTCGGCCCGGGTGCAGCCCGCGCGGGGCCACAGCACCACCAGCTCCTTGACGTGCTGCGGCAGGGCGCCCGCCAGGGCCTCCACCGAGGGGCCGTCGGAGCAGGCCTTCCCCAGGTCCAGATCGGGATCCTGGGGGTTTGTAGCGCCGCGCGGCGGATCGCTGGCCTGAGCCGGAGCGCAGGGCCACGCGGCTGCGGCGGCGACGAGCAGGGCGATGTGGAGCAGGGCGCGCACGTCGGCAGCGTAGAGGACCGCGGGGATCGTCGCCCGGGGCGCCTCGGGCATGGCGTAGGCTTCACCATGCGGCTGGACTTGCTGGAGGAGGCGGATCTGCCGGTCGAGTTCGGCCGCTACCGCCTGGTGCGGGTGCTGGGCGAGGGCGGCATGGCCCGGGTCTTCGAGGCGGAGCTGGGCGGGGCCGAGGGCTTTCGCAAGGCGGTCGCCCTCAAGGTCGTGCGGGGATCGGAGACCCGGCGCGACCCCTCGCTGCGGCGGGCGTTGGTGCGGGAGGCGCGCCTGGGCGGGCTGCTGCGGCACCCCGGCATCGTCGACACCTACGACTTCGGCGAGCACGACGGGCAGGTGTTCATCGCCATGGAGGTGGTGCGGGGCCGGGGGCTCGATCAGCTCCTCCGGGAGCGGGGCCCGCTGCCGCCGGCCGTGGTGCTGCACCTGGCGCTGCGGGTGACAGAGGCCCTGGAGCACGCCCACACCGCCACCGACGCCGGCGAGCCCCTGCACCTGGTCCACCGCGACCTGAAGCCCAGCAACATCCTGGTGGGCGACAGCGGTGTGGTGAAGGTGGCCGACTTCGGCATCGCCAAGGCCGCGACCCTGGCCGGGGACACGGCGACGGGGGAGACGAAGGGCACGCCCCTGTACATGTCGCCCGAGCAGCTGGAGGGCG
>CALCXL010000479.1 GCA_937907595.1 uncultured Pseudomonadota bacterium | reverse complement strand
GGCGACGAGCAGGCCGAACAGGGCCGCGCCCGCCCGCTTCACGGCGACTCGCCCCGGGCCACGGATCAGCCCCCCGTGCGCTGGATCGGCTCCGGCGTCAGGCGCCTCCGGGGCTTGTAGGGGGCGTCCTTCTGCTTGACCTTGTGCTTGTGCCAGGCCGGGCCCCAGCCCCCCGCGGTGAAGCCGACCACGAACTGCACCAGGGTGGAGTGCTCCACCTCGTCGCCGCCGCTCTGCCACCAGCTCTGCTGCTGCTCGATCCGCACCGCGCCCCACTGCCGCGGCCCGCGCTCCTGGGGGGAGGAGAGCACGAACTGGATCATCTCCCGGACGCCCCAGGTGACCTCGAAGGGGTCCGTGAACAGCTGCAGGGCGCCCACCTGCGGCCCCACGCCGATCACGAACCAGGCCCGCGCCGCGAACGGCAGGGCGACGTCCAGGGGGAGCGCCAGCTTGAAGGACACCGAGTTCATGAAGCGGGTGTAGGTGCGGTACTGCGCGTTGAAGGGGTCGTTGGTCAGCACCCCCGCCTCCACGCTGATGCCGAGCAGGTGGAACCAGAAGTTGAAGCCCAGCTGCCAGCGCGCCCCGGCCACGACCCCCTGCCGGGACGTGGGGTAGACGACGCGCGCCCCGCCGGCGAGCTCGAACTCGAAGCGGTGGGGCCGGTCGCCCGCCTCCCGGCTGGTGATGCCCAGGTCCGGGTCCTGGAAGCGATCGGCCTCCGGCTCGTTGCGGCCGGCGTTGAGGTCCAGGCCCTCGGTCGGTCGATCGGGCATGGGAGCGGGGCCGGCGACCTCGGCGATCTGGGCGTCCTGCGCCACCTGATCCGCTTGGGCGCAGAAGGCGTCGCCCCCCTCGATCCGGCAGGCCCGCCGCAGGAAGTAGACCTGCCGCTCCGGGTCCTTGCGGCCCCCGAGCCCGCCGCCCTGGTGGATGCTGGCCAGGCGCGCGCAGGAGCGCAGGTCGGCCACCAGGGGCTGGCCCTCGGGGGGGAGCGGGCGGCTGCCTTCGATGTCCCCCTCGTTGCAGCCGTCGGCCCAGGCCTGGCGCGCCAGGAGCAGGTCCTGGTCCAGGCCGTAGTGTTGGGCGTCCGGGGCGGGCAGCAGGCTGCGCGGGTTGTAGAGCAGGTCGCCCCACAGCCCGCAGGAGGCCAGGCGGCCCTTCTCACAAGCCGCTCGCAGGTACTCCGCCGCCGATCCCATGTCCAGCTGCACCGTGCCGTCGGTCAACAGCCGCAGGCCCGCCTCCATGCGCACGTACATGTCTGCGGCCAGCACGCAGGCGTCCGCGCTCCCGAAGCGGCAGCCTGCGGCCAGCAGGTTGATCGCCTGCTGGCGGTCCGGTTGGGTCTCCCCCCGCCCGCTGCGCCACAGCCGACCCGCCTCGTAGCAGGCCGCCCCGTCGCCCTCGAGCACGCACTGGTCCTCCAGGGCCTGGAAGGGGGAGGGGATGACCTCGAAGTCGTCGCTGGAGGGCTCTTCCCCGCCGCCGCGATCGCCCTTCTTGCCCGACTGCGCCCAGCCCGGCGAGGGGAGCAGGAGCAGGGCGAGGAGGAGGGAGAGGAGCCGCACGTGGGGATCCTTCCACGGGGGCCGTCGGACCGCACGGTCGCCGACGCGATGGCGGGGCCCACCAAGCCGCTTCAAGGCCGCCGGTTCAGGCTCCAGTCGTAGTCCATGAAGCGACGCTCCGCCCCGTCGGTCCGGGCCAGGGCGGCGGACTCGCGGCGGGCGGGATCCAGAGTGTAGTGCTCCACCCAGGCCAGCACGTCGGGCTCCAGGCCCAGGGCGCGCGCGTGGGCCTCGAAGTCGCCCTGGAACCAGGTGAAGATGGAGCTCAAGTGCACGACGTCGCCGTCGTAGCGCACGTGGACGTCGCTGCCCACGAACCCCTGCACCGCGGCGTCCAATTGGGCGTCCAGGGTGGCGGGGCGGAAGGCGACGGACTGCAGGGTGGGGCAGGAGCCCGACGCGCAGTTGATGGCCGCGTGGATGCGCGCGTCGTCGAAGTCGGGGCGGATGACCTTGTTCTCCAGGTCGTAGAGGTTGGTGCCCCGCCCATCCAACCGGAAGCGCAGGGCCCAGAAGAAGCCGAAGCCCGGGGCGGGCTCGATGCGGCCGCGTACGTCGTGGATCGTGTCGATGGGGTGGTGTTCGATCACCCCCAGCAGCGTCAGCGCGTTGTAGGCGTTGATGTAGTAGGCGAGGCGGTCGTGCTCGGTGGGGAAGAGGTCGGGCCGGCTGCGGGGACCGACGACGGCGAGGGTGGCGGCGAACTGGCGGAGGGCCTGCTCGTCGGCCTTGAGCCCGTCGTAGTCGACGCCGGCCGCGCTGACGTGGCGCCCCAGGAGCGCGTGCCAACCGGCGTAGAGGTCGTCGCCCGCGTCCACCGGCAGGGGGTCGGCCCCCGCCTTGACCGTGCGGAACCCCACCGCCCAACCAGCCAGCCCGCCCACGATCCCCAACAGCGCCACGGCGATCCCCCCGACCTTCAGCGCGCGGCTCACCCGCTCCGCCGGAACAGCAGCAGGAAGTTGTTGGCGGGCATGTCCATCACGGCCTCCGGGAGCAGCCCCAGGTCCGCGGCCCGCGCCGTCACGTCGGCCCGATCCCGCAGTCCCCAGCGGGGGTCCCGCCCCTTCAACGATCGATCGAAGGAAGCGTTGCTCTCCGTCGTCGGCTTTCCGTCCACCAGGTACGGGCCGTAGAGGGCGAGCAGGCCGCCGGGGCCCAGGATCCGCCCCGCGCCGGCCAGTAGCCCGTGCAGGACCTCGATGGGGCTGATGTGCACGACGTTGGCGCTGTAGAGCACGTCCGCCGAGTCGACAGGCCAATGGTCGGAGGACGCGTCCAGTTGCAGGGGCGGGTGCATGTTCGGGTGGGGGCGGCCCCAGGCGGCGATGCTGTCGAAGCGCTCGTCGGTCCAGTCCGTGGGCTGGAAGGTCAGCGCGGGCAAGGCGTCGGCGAACCAGGCGCAGTGTTGGCCGGTGCCCGATCCCACCTCCACGAAGTGGCCCCGCTCGGGCAGGGCCGGGCTCAGCGCCTGCAGGATGACGTCGCGGTTGCGTTCGGCGGCGGGCCAGGTCTCGCGGTTCATGTCGGGCTCCGGTCCGGTCCCCCTCGCCGGACGATCACTGGCAGATGAACTGCGCGGTGGTCACGGCGCCGGGGTGCACCGTGTAGGTCGTGTAGTCCGATGGCCCGCTCAGGCCGGGGAAGCTCAGGCAGATGTTGGACTCGGGCGGGGTCACGGTGACCTCCACCTCTCCGGCGACCACGTTGGGGAAGGTGACGAAGCCGTCGGCCTGGAAGACCAGCTCGCGGCCCAGCTCCGCCTGCCCGTTCACGAAGACGAAGGGGTGGTCGCCCTCCGGCGAAACGTTGGCCACCGCGCCCAGCGCCGCCTGCAGCGCCGCCGTGTCCATGGCCACCACCAGGGTGCCGCGGGCGGGGTCCCGGGGTGGTAGGCCGATCGAAGCCACGACCTGGTCGTGCAGGTCGGTGGAGCCCACGAAGGTGGTGAACTGGAAGCTGCGCACGCCGGTGTTGCCCTCGATCCAGGTGGTCTGGATGCCGGCCGCGGCGCCTGAGACCGCGAAGTCCGTCCGCGAGGGCAGGGTGAAGCGCGCGCGGCCGTTCGCGTCGGTCGCCACGACCTCCTCGCCCCAGGTGACCTCGATGCCTTCGACGTCCTCGCCCGGCACGGCGGGCGCGAAGACGAAGGTCGCGTCCACGAAGTCCGGGACCGCGTCGTCGTCGTCGGAGGAGTCGTCGTCGTCCCCAACCGGCTCGGAGCAGCCGGCCAGGAGCAGGGGGACCAGGAGCAGCAGGAACAGGCGGAACGGGGACATGGGGACCTCCGGTGGCTGCGCCGTTCTCGGCCCGCGGGCCGGTCCTGTCAAGGAGGGAACGGCTTCGAAGGGGCGCCACGCGGCGCTGTCCTGCCCGATCGGTGGACTTGACACCCGCCGGGGGGACACGAGACTCGGCGGATGAAGAAGTCCCCCGAGCTGCGCCGCCTCTTCGCCCTGGCCCGACCGGAGGCGAAGGTCCTGGCCGCCGGCACCGTGGCCCTGTTGGTCACCTCCGGCCTGAGCCTGGCCTACCCGCTGCTGGTCAAGGAGATCATCGACGGGGTGCTGGGCGGGGAGGGCCGCAAGGCCGTGGACCAGGCGGCGGGGCTGCTGGTGGTGCTCTTCTTCATCGGTGGCGTGTTCACCGCGGCGCGCTCCTACCTGTTCACCGTCGCCGGCGAGCGGGTGGTGGCCCGGCTGCGCCAGACGCTGTACAGCTCCCTGATCTCCCAGGAGATCGGCTTCTTCGACGAGCACCGCACCGGCGAGCTGATCAACCGGCTGTCCTCGGACACCACGGTGCTGCAGAACACCGTGACCGTGAACCTGTCCATGCTGCTGCGCTACGCCCTGATGAGCGTCGGCGCCCTCAGCATCCTGGCCTGGACCTCCTGGCGCCTGACCCTGGTGATGCTGGCGGTGGTGCCCGGGGTGGTGGTGGGCGCGCGCTTCTACGGGCAGGCCCTGCGGCGGGTCAGCAAGCAGTTCCAGGACGCCCTGGCCCGCTCCACCGAGGTGGCCGAAGAGACCCTGGGCGGCATCCGCACTGTGCGCGCCTTCGCGCGGGAGGAGGCTGAGGGCGAGCGCTACGCCTCGGCCGTGGAGGAGTCCTTCCAGCTGGCCAGGAAGCGGGCGAAGATCGGCGCGCTGTTCGGCGGCGGGGCCACGTTCTTCGGCTACGGGGCCATCGCGCTGGTGCTCTGGTACGGGGGCGTGCTGCTGGCCCGGGGCGACATGACCATGGGCGAGCTGAGCGCCTTCCTGCTCTACACCTTCACCGTGGCGGTCTCCCTTGGCGCCCTGGCGGGGCTGTGGAACGACTTCATGAAGGCCCTGGGCTCCACCGAGCGGGTCTTCGAGCTGATGGACCGCGCGCCGGGCGTCAGCAGCGGCGACAAGACCCTGCCCGCCGTGCAGGGCGGCCTGCGCTTCGAGGGCGTCAACTTCCACTACCCCACCCGTCCCGACGACCCGGTGCTCACCGCGGTGGACCTGGAGCTGGCGCCGGGCGAGGTCGTGGCGCTGGTGGGGCCGTCGGGCTCCGGCAAGTCGACCATCGCGTCCCTGCTGTCCCGCTTCTACGACCCGGACACCGGCCGGGTGCTGCTGGACGGGGTGCCCTACGACGAGCTCGACGTCGACTGGCTGCGCCGGCAGGTGGGCGTGGTCTCCCAGGAGCCCATCCTGTTTGCGACGACCATCGCCGAGAACATCCGCTACGGCCGCCCCGGCGCCAGCGACGCCGACGTGCACGACGCTGCCCGCGCCGCCAACGCCTTCGACTTCGTCAGCGGCTTCCCCGAGGGCTTCAGCACGCTGGTGGGCGAGCGCGGCGTGCGCCTGTCCGGCGGCCAGAAGCAGCGCGTGGCCATCGCCCGGGCCCTGCTCAAGGACCCGCGCATCCTGGTGCTGGACGAGGCCACCTCCGCCCTGGACGCGGAGTCCGAGCACCTGGTGCAGGAGGCGCTCGGCCGGCTGATGCAGGGGCGGACCACCCTGGTGATCGCCCACCGCCTGTCGACCGTCCAGGAGGCGGACCGCGTGCTGGTGCTGGACCGCGGCTCCGTCGTCCAGCAGGGCAGCCACGGCGACCTGGTGGGGGCCGAGGGCCTGTACCGGCAGCTGGTCCAGCGCCAGCTCCAGGGGGCGACGCCCGCCTGACCCACTCCCTTGGGGCGCTGGGTCCCGGCTGACCCGATCGCCGCGACCGCATCGTTCCCAAAGCCCTGCGCGCGCCCCTGCGAGAGCCCTGCGCGCGCCCCTGCGAGCCTTGGCCTGCCTGTTGCAATGCTCTGGGCGCGGGAGGCCCGGAGCGCGTCATGGTCGGATCCAGCTGGAACTTTGGCAGCGAACTCGCGGGCGGCGTCCACGCGGCCCGATCGGGCGTTGCGCCGGCCGTTCGGGGCGGCTCCGATGCACCTTCGCGCCTGAACTCGGTCCTCGACGACACCCTGGTGGACACCGGTCACGAGCCGGTCCGCCGCCTCGCCGGCGTGCTCCTCGGCACCTTGATCGACGAGCGCTACCTGGTGCGTCGACGCATCGGTCGGGGTGGCAGCGCCGAGGTCTACGGCGTGCTGGACCAGGACCTGGGCCTGGAGCGGGCCCTGAAGCTGCTCACGCCGCGGGTGGGGCGGGACACCGCCGAGGCGCGCTTCCACCAGGAGATCCGGCTCTGCCAGGCCCTCCGCCACCGCAACCTGGTGCGGGTGTTCGACGCCGGCGTCTGGGAGGGCCGGCTCTACTACACGATGGAGCTGCTGGCCGGGATCGACCTGCGCGAGTACCTGCAGCTGGCCCCCGGCCGAGGCATCGCCCTGCGCCCCGCGCTGGAGATCGCCATGGGCATCGCCGACGGGCTGGTGGCCGTGCACGCGGAGGGCATCGTGCACCGCGACGTCAAGCCGGCCAACGTGCAGCTGGTGCCCGGGCCCGAGCGGGTCAAGCTGGTGGACTTTGGCATCGCCTTCGCGGGGCACCTCGCCCTGGACCTGACCGAGCCCGACGTGGTGGTGGGCACGCCGGCCTACGTCAGCCCCGAGCGCATCACCAGCTCGCGCCCGCCCACGCCCCAGGCCGACCTCTACTCCCTGGGCGTCATCCTCTACGAGATGCTCGCCGGGCACCGACCCTTCGAGGGGCCGTCGGTCGCCGGGCTCTTCGACCGCATCGTCAAGGAGCCCGCCCCCCCCCTGCGCCAGTGGGTGCCGGACCTGCCCTGGGAGCTGGAGGGGCTGATCGAGGGGCTCATGGCCAAGCGGCCGTGCGATCGCCCAACCAACGCCGCCTACACGCTGCGCCGCCTGCAGGCCCTCGTCGATGAGCTCTAGAAGCGGCCCCGATCGCTACTCGCCGCCCACCAGGTACTGCTCGTAGAAGAGCGCGCGCAGCAGCGTGAACAGATCGCGGTTGGTCTTCTTGCTGAAGCCGTGGCCCTCGTTGCGCGCCAGCATGTACCAGGCCTCCCGCCCGGAGGCCCGCACCGCAGCCACCACCTGCTCCGCCTCGCCCACGGGCACCCGGGGATCGTTGGCGCCGTGGCCCACAAACAGCGCCGCGTCGATGCGGTCGATGTGGTTGAGGGGGGAGATCGCCTCCAGCTTCTCCCGCTGGGCCGCGTCCCGCTCGTCGCCGTACTCCACCCGGCGCACGTCCTGGCGGTAGGGCCGGGTGTTCTCCAGGAAGGTCACGAAGTTGGAGATGCCCACCACGTCGACGCCCGCGCGGATGCGGTCGCTGAAGTGCACCAGCGCCGCCAGCACCATGTAGCCGCCGTAGCTGCCGCCCTGCACGGCCACGCGGTCCGGGTTGAGCTCGGGCCGGGTGGCGATCCAGTCCAGCAGCGCGCCGATGTCCTTCACCGAGTCCTCCCGCTTGAAGGGGCCGTTGTCCAGCTCCAGCCAGGACTTGCCGTAGCCCCGGGAGCCGCGCACGTTCGGCACCACCACCGCCACCTTCGACTCGTTGACCAGGAACTGGGTGCTCGCGCTGAACCAGGGGCGCGACTGGCCCTCGGGGCCGCCGTGGATGTCGATGACGACGGGGAAGGGGCCCGCGCCCGCGGGGCGGTAGTAGAAGGCCGGGATGCTGAGGCCGTCGAAGGTGGGGTAGTGGATGAGCTCGGGCTCCACGAAGGCCGCGGGGTCCAGGCCGCCCACCTCGCTGTCGGTCCACTGCACCAGGGCCTTCTTCTTGAGGTCGTACGTCCAGGCGTTGCCGGTGCGGGCCGGGGTCACCAGGGTGAAGCCCAGGGTGTCCGCGGCGTCGGCGAAGCGCAGGCCGGTGACGATGCCCTTGGGCAGGGCCTCCAGGACCTGGCGCTTGCCGCTGCGGGTGTCCAGGAGGAAGACGCGGGCGTAGCCGTCCTCGTTGACCAGGAAGGCCAGGGTCTTGCCGTCGGGGGACAGGGCCAGGCCGTCGACGTTCCAGGGCACGTCGGCCGAGCGCGGCGTCCAGGTCATGGTGCCCAGGTCCAGGTGGTACAGCTGGGTGAACTCGCCGTCCCGGTCCGACGTGACGAAGAGGCCGTTGGCGCTGCCGTCGAAGATCGCCTCGCCGTAGGAGGCCGGGCGGTCCTCGGGGCTCAGCCGCCGCACCGTGCCGCTGGCGACGTGCAGGACGTGCAGCTCGCTCAGCGTCGACGACACGTACTTCCACAGCACCAGGCGCTCCCCGTCGGGGGACCAGTCCGCGGGGCCCCAGTAGCCGCTCAGCTCCGCCACCAGCCGGTTGCTGGTGGGGTCCTGGCCATCGCCCACCCAGACGTCCATGTCGGTGCCGTTGCGCGCGTTGCTGCTGAAGGCCATGCGGCGGCCGTCGCGGCTGAACAGGGGGGATCCGTGCTTGTTGACGCCGTCGGTGAGCAGCACCGTCTGGCCGGAGCCGCGGTTCAGTCGCACGATCTGCGCTTGCTCGTTGCCGCCCAGGTCCGTGGTGTAGACCACGTCGCGGCTGCCCGGCGGGTACTGGGGATCGCGGGCGGGCTCGGCC
>CALCXL010000478.1 GCA_937907595.1 uncultured Pseudomonadota bacterium | reverse complement strand
CGCCGCCTTGGAGCCGCCCGCCGCCGTGCAGCCGCCCGCCGCCTTGGAGCCGCCTGCCGCCTTGGAGCCGCCCGCCGCCGTGGAGCCGACCCCCGCCGACCCGGAGGACGCCCTTCTGAGCCCCTCGGGCCGCGTGCCGTTCCTGTTCCCTCCCGCGGACGACCGCCGGGTGGACATGCACTTCTCGCGGCGGATGTCCGACCTGATCCGCCGGCTGCAGCTCCTGGAGCGGGACGCGAAGTCCAAGCTGGGCCTGACCCTGCCCCAGGCTCACGCGATCCACGCCCTGGACACCGCCGGCTCCCTGCGCATGCAGGAGCTGGCAGCGAAGCTGGGGCTGGCGCAGTCCACCGTGACCCGCCTGGTGGCCCCGCTCAAGCGCGTGGGCATCCTGGACCGTCGGCCGGATCGGAACGACGGGCGGGCCACGCGCGCCTACCTGACCGACGAGGGGCAGCGGGCGGTCGACAAGCTGGAGCAGGCGGACCGCGACCTCTACGCAGCGCTGCTCGATCGCATCCCCGCGACGCGCCGGGCAGAGGTGGTGGCCGCCGTGGAGCTCCTGCATGAAGTCGTGCGGAACACACCGCGCGGGGAGGACTGAGCCATGGCCGGCGGACTCGGAACGATGCTGCGTGAGCAGCCCATCCTGGCGGGCTGCCTGGGCATCCTGGCCATCGGCACGCTGGTGCTCTGCGGAGGGGGCGCCCTGCTCGTGCTCGGCGGGAAGGCCCTCGTCGACAAGGCGAGCGAGAGCGCGGGCGTCGACGGCGTCATCTCCACCGCCCAGGCGGCGGACGCGGCCGGGTTCATGTTCAACGTCGCGATCGATGAGGGCGGCACCGTCTACACCCTGGCCCCAATGGAGCCGCGCACCGTGACCTGCGACGACGTCCAGGCGGTGCTCTTTCCGCACCTCACCGGGACGCTGGAGACCGTGGTGGTGCAGTCGCAGTCGATTCTGCTCAACGACGACGGCTCCTACACCACGGTCCCCCTGACCTGCACCTGGGGCGGTTGGCCCGGCAAGGACGGCGGCGCGGGGGTGTTGAAGGGCGGTCTGGGCGCCGTTCCCGACGAGCTGCCGCTGGGTCGGCCGGTCGACGCGGCGCCGTCGGAGGGGGACACGGACCAAGGGGCCGAGGCGACGCCGAGCGATCCGGCGGTGGAGTCGGACGCAGCGGAGGCAGACGACCCGTCGCTCCCGCCCGAGGCTCCCGCGTCCGACTGATCGCCTTCAGGCGACGACGCGCCGGCAGCCACGCGCCCGCACGAGCGCCTCCAACCAGCCTTGCAGGCCGTCGAAGGGGAACTCGTCCGAGTGCTCGGGCAGGTAGCCGGACACGGCGTAGGTGTGGCCCACGCGGCCCTCACGCCCGGCCAGCGCGACCAGCGTGAGCAGGTCCTCACGCCCCGACAGCCGGGCGATCGGGTAGATCTCCAGGCCGCGGGTGGCGCCGCCGTGCACCGCGCCCAGCTGGTCGCCCAGGACGTTGGCCTGATCCCGCGACGCACCGAAGCGTCGGGCCAGCCGGAAGAGGTCGTCGCCGTCGGGGTCCGCCTCTTCCAGGGCCGCTGTGATGGCCCGGAGCATGCGCTCGTAGGCGTCCCCGATCTCCGAGCACGAGAGCAGGCGCAGGGGCGCGCCCGGGCCTCCCTCGAGCCCGGGCACCGTCGCCGCGAAGAAGTCGCCGCCGTCGTGCAAGCTGAGCAGGAGCTCCAGACCCCGGGGCAGCGGCACCCCCAATCGCTGCTCCAGCGCGTCCAGGTCGTCCCCGGTCGCCGGTCGGCCCGGCCGGTGCTCCGCCGCGGCCAGCACGGCCTGCACTGCGCTGCGGTCGTCCCGTCGGAGCCCCGAGGGCAGCGTCTCCCGCGACAGGCCATCCAGCGTGGCCGGATCGATGTCGCGCAGGTCGTCTGCGGCCAGGGCCACGCGAGGCGCGTCGGACACCACCTCAGCGCGCCAGAGGCGGAGGGCGTCGTGAAGATGCATCGACCTTGCCCTCCCAGGTTCCTCGGTTTCGGATCGTCATGGTAGAGCGCCGGTGGGGACTTCGCTCGCCCCGGCCCCGCGCGGCGAGCAGGCCGATGGGACGCTGCGGACGATCCGGCTCCATCCGGAGGCCGCGGACCCGGCCTCAGCCCGCATCCGGTCCTCTCATCGTGCCTGCTATGCTCGCGCACCGCGAAAGCATCGGCGCGCCGCCCCCTCCCGGGTCGCGGCCCGGCCCGTCCGAACTGGAGTCTCTCGCCATGCCCCGTCCCCTGCTGTTGCTGCTCGCTGCCCTGCTCCTGCCCGCTGCGGGCCAGGCTGCCCCCAAGAAGGCGAAGGAGCTGCTGTTGCAGCCCCTGGTGGAGGAGATGAAGGCGCCCGAGGTGGAGCTGACGAAGGCCCAGGCCGTCGCCGTGAAGCGTTCGGAGTCCTGTCTGCAGCAGGACTCGAACTGGCTGCGGGCCCAGCAGAACCAGGTACCCGTGAGCCAGTTGTACGAGCTGCTTGGGAGCGCGGTGGTCTGCTGGCAGGGCGCGGAGAAGAAGGCCGCTGCCGCCGGCGCCGAAGGGCTCGCCCTGCATGGCTGGACGGCAGGCCGCACTCGCTACATGGAGTCCTTTCGCAGCTGGATGTGGGCGGTGGACGCCAAGATGAGCAACGACCGCCGGCACATCTGCCAGCGCCTGGAAACAGCCTCGAAGGAGGCGCTCGCGTCGGTGCAGGCTGCGGACGGCCTGGCCGAGCGCTACCAGGGAGCCGGTGCGAAGGCCATGGCGTTCCAGCTGGAGGCCGACAGCAAGGTGATGGCGGAGACCGTCTCCACCGAATACAAGAACCAGCGGTGCAGCAAGTAGTCACCCGCGCGCTCACGGGGCTCACGCTCACGCTGCTCCTGGCGGGCTGTCCTCCCCGGAAGCCGCCGGCGGACCCTGTGTCGTCCGCCGCCCCCCCCCTGCAGTCCACCCTCGCCCGCACCTGGGCTGACGTCGATCCCGCCGGGTACCCCGAGCTGGCGGACGGGCCGGTGGAGCCAGCGCTGCTCCGGCTGCGCCACGACGTCGATCGCTGGACGCTGTCCCACCAACGTTGGGGCGAGATCGCGGTGCTGCACTACGAAGACACCGACCACCCCTCGACGGCGCAGGGGGCGGTGGCGGGTTGGCTGCTCGCGGACTCGTCGCCCGATGCACCGCGTGTGCAGGCGGTGGTCCTGCGCGACTTCCAGCGTGCGCCGGTCGGCCCGTCCTTCGATGCGCTCCTGCTCTCCCTGGGCGAGGCCTGGCTGACCCAATGGACGCTGTGTCGTCCGATCGCGGAGGCTCACGCGGACCTGATCGTGGCGGTGGACGAATCGGCTCGAAGAAAGCTGGCGCTGGCGCCGTCCACCCAGGAGACGGAAGGATGGACCGTGGACCACATCGAATACCTCTCCGCCGGGCTGGACCTGGAGCCCTGGTTCGCTCGCAAGGGCTACGGCGGCTGCGAGCCCCTGGGCACGCTGCTGGAGAACGGCCGCATCAAGCCGCCCCGACCCACCGCCGACGACCAGGTGGCCCCATGATCCGGCTGCTGTCCTGCTGTTTCCTGCTCCTGCTGGCCACACCCCTGCAGGCCGCTGATGGCTTCGATCACAGCTACGCGGATTGGGACGCGACCCTGCGCAGGTCGGTGGATGCCAAGGGTCTGGTCGACTACGGCTCCTTGAAGGCCCAGCCCGCTTTCGCCCGATTCGTGGACTCCCTGGCCAACGTGAGCCCCGAGGACGTGGCGTCGTGGTCGCGGGAGCGCCAGGTCGCCTTCTGGATCAACGCCTACAACGCGCTCACGTTCCAGACCATCCTGGAGGCGGGCATCCCCGACTCCATCCGCAGCATCCAGCCCGATCCCTGGGAGGATGCGCGCTGGTCCGTGGCCGGGCGCTCGGTGTCCCTCAACTGGATGGAGCACACCCGCCTGCGTGAGCAGCTGAAGGAGCCGCGTGTTCACTTCGTGCTGGTCTGCGCCGCGAAGAGCTGCCCGGTCCTGCCCAACCGCGCCGTGCTCCCCGAGGGGCTGGACGCGCAGCTGGAGCGCTTCGCTCGCGCCTTCTTTCAGGACGCGGCCCGCAACCGGATCGATCGGGCGGCGAAGACCGTGCACCTCTCGCGCATCCTCGACTGGTACGGCAGCGACTTCGAGGGCGCCGCCGACCTGCCCGCGATCGGCGGTTTGGAGCAGCTGAGCCCCAAGGAGGCCGCCGTGATCCGCACCATGGCGCGCTACTTGAGTGACGCCGACCGCGCTCTCTTGGGCCAGGGGGGGATCAGCGTCGTCTACAACGAGTACGATTGGAGCCTGAATCGACGGTAGGACCCCCCGGAGAGCCCGTGCCCGCGACCGTAGCCATCGAATACGCTGACCTGTTCGAGTTCCTGGAGGACTACCGGGAGAACCTGTCGCAGCTCCAGTACACCGTGGCCCTGGAGGGGGCGCGGGTCGGAGACGACGTGGCCTTGTCGGTGCAGGTCCCGGTGCTCGGCGAGTCCGTGATCATCCCCGCCCGCGTCATGGCGCCCATGGCCGGCCGCGCAGGCCTCCAGCTGGATCCCGACGCCCCCGACGGGCTGCCCCGGCTGGAGGGCTTCTACCGCTTCGTCGGGCAGCTGGTCGAGGCCATGCTGCGCTCCGGGCGCTTCAAGGTCACCGGGCAGTGGGGCGAAGGTGCCGCCGTGGCGCTGGCTGGTCCCTCGGCCGGTGTGGTGGGGCCGAGCGCTCCGGCTGCGGTCGCCACGGACTCCCTGGGCCCCGCCAGCCACACCGGCCCGGTGAACGAAGAGGGCCTCACAAAGCTGCTGATGACGCTCTACGCGGAGCGGTCGGTCGGCGTCCTGGAGTTCCACGGAGGGGTCGCGATCCGCCGCGCCTGGTTCAAGGGCGGCGGCATCGTGGCCTGGGAGGCCGAGCCGGTGCTCGAAGACGAGTGCCTCGGTGTGCTGCTGGTGCGCGCCGGCCGCCTGGAGGAGGACCAGCTCAAGGCCACGCTGGCCATGATGAACGACACCTGGATGAAGCAGGGCGAGTGCCTGATCGAGATGGGCGTGTACTCGTTCCCGCAGATCGTCATGTCGCTGATGACGCAGGTGGAGATCGTCACCAAGAATGTGTTCAGCGAAGCGGGCGGCACCTTCAGCTTCCATCCCCTGACCCGGCTGGAGCGCGACTTCATCACGCCGCCGATGAAGAGCCCGGGCTTCCTCTTCAAGTACTTCCGTCGCCACTTCAGCACGATCAAGCAGGAGGAGGTCGACGGGCTCGAGACCCCGCTCCGCGACAGCTACACGCTGCTGGGGGAAGCGAACTGGGACGACTTCCGCCTGAGCAAGGTGGAGCGGGGCCTGATCGACATCCTGTCGCGCAAGTCCTACCGCTACCGCGAGGTCTTCCGTGTGTCGAACGTGGGCCGCGGTGCCACGTCCCAGATCCTGCTCACGCTCGTGGAGATGGGCGTGCTCTCGTTCGTGGATCAGGAGGACAGCGTCCAGGTGGCCACCCGCTGGCGCGCGGTGCTGGGGCGCAAGCTGCTGCTCCAGCGGGACCAGAACCCCTTCGAGCTGCTGGAGGTCCACTGGACCTCACGGACCCCGCAGGTGGAGGAGGCCTACCGTCGCCTCAAGGACGAGT
>CALCXL010000477.1 GCA_937907595.1 uncultured Pseudomonadota bacterium | reverse complement strand
GGGGGGCAGGAGGTAGCTCAGCAGCGAGGTGCCGGGCCGGTCCCGCCGCCAGGCCCAGGCGCCCAGCAGGGCGAAGATCAGCAGATACAGCCAGTGCAGGCGGTGCCCGGGCTCCACAGGCGACGCCGCGAGCTCCTGGAGTCGGCCCCGCAGCCAGATCAGCGCCGGGGACACGCCGCGGCCCCCGGGAGCCTCAACGCGGACCGCGCGCCGGAGCGCGGGGGCGTCGGGGGGCTCAGCTCGCCAGCCCCAGGCGGCGGCGCAGGGGCCCGGAGTCCCCGGCCGCGGCCGATCGGACCAGGCCCGTCAACATGCGCAGGTCCCGCGCAAGCTGCCCGGCCACCAGGAGCTTCCACCGCGCCGCGACGGCGGTGTGCGAGCGCTGCAGCTCGTCGAACGTCGCCCGCGTGAGCTCCGCGGTGCGCGTGCGCCCCACCGACGTGCAGGCGGCGCCGCGGGGGCCGTGATCCAGCAGCGACATGTGGCCGAACAGGTCACCGGGCCCCAACCGGCCCAGCTCCGTGCCCTTGCCGGTGGAGACGAGGACCTCGCCCTCCAGGATCACGTACATGGCCGCGGTGAGGGAGGCCGCGCGGTCGCCCTCACGCAGGAAGACGTGCCCGCCGGGCCACTTGCGCTCCACCATCACGCGGTCGAGCAGATCCAGCTCGTCGGCGTCCAGGTCCTGAAAATGCGGCGACGTCGCCAGGGTCTCGCGGATACTCATGACTTGCTCCCCCCTCCGAAGAGCCGCTCCACCGCGGACTCCCACCAGGCCGGCTCCTCGGCCTCGGCCTCGACCTCGCCCAGCTGCTTGTGCAGCCACAGGTCCGTGGCGCGGATGCGGGCCACCAGCTCCCGGCTCAGGGTGTCCAGCAGCGCCAGCGCCACGTCCGGGCGCCGCTGCCGGACGCGCTCCAGGGCGTCGGCGTCCAGGCGCAGCAGCACCGACGGCTCCGCGGTCACCACCGTGGCCGAGGGCGGCCCGGCGTCGAGCAAGCTGACCTCCCCCACCCAGTGGGTGGGCAGGATGGTCGCCACGGGCTCCGGGCTGCCCGTCACCAGCACGCTCAGGGCGCCCGTGTGCACGAACCACAGCCCGCGTCCGTGGGGCTGGCCCTCGGCCACCAGCGTGGCGCCGACCTCCAGCTACACGCGCTCCATCGCGTCGATCAGCGCCTGCGCTCCGTCCTGATCGACCCCCGGCAGCAGGCTGCTCAGGAGTTGCTGACGGGCTTCGCTCTGCCAGGGCATGGAACCCCTCCGCTCTGGTCCCGCCGGGGCGGCTGGACGCTTCGCGCAGCCTACAACGACGCGGCGCCGGGGGCAGGGCCGAACCGGAGGAGAAGGGGCTGGCATTGACCCGCGCCACCGCGGCGTGGCATTGCCTCCTCACGGCGTGCAGCGGTCGGCGGCCTGTCCGGCCGGGACGTCGGCACCCACTCGCAGGGGGCGGTCGGGGACATGCGCATCGCCACCATCGTCCCCCTCGGCGACGCCCTCGCGGCGCCGGTGCCCGCGCGGCTCCTGTCCAGCGCCGCGCTCGTCCTGCTGCTCGCGGGCTGCAGCGCCCCGGTCGACCCTCCCCTGCCCTGGATCGGCGCCCAACGCACCCTCGTCGTGCCCGCCGCCTGGCCCGACGCGCCCCCCACCGTCGACCTCGCCGGGATCGAGGCTGCGTTCTTCGACGCCGACGACTCCCTGGCCGCCTGGATCGCGGAGAACTCGGCCGGCGCTGCTTCCATCGACGGCGACGTCCTGCCCTGGGTCACCCTCGGCGGGGCCTGGGCCGACCTGAGCGACTGCCAACCCGACGCGGTCCTGGCCGCCACCTGGGCGGCGATCGAAGACGAGGTCGACCCCACCGACTACGACGCCGACGGCGACGGGCTCATCGACCACCTGGTGGTCCTGCACGCAGGCCGCACGGCCGACGACCGCATCTCCCACCGCTGCATGTTCGGGGACCTGGACGTCGCCGATCGCGCCATCGCCCTGCAGAGCCAGGGGCTCGGGTCCGTGGGCGAGGAGGTGCCCGTCGGCCTCTACGCCCACGAGGCCGGCCACAGCTACTTCGGCCTGCGGGACCAGTACGGCAGCCACTACCACGGCGACTACGGCGTGGGCGTCTGGGGGGCGATGGGCCTGGGGCAGTGGGGCCCGAACAACCAGGTCCCCCGGGCCGCGCTCTGGCGACGGGCCAGCCACCTGGCGGCGCCCCACAAGGTCCGCATCGGCTGGGCCACCGCGCGCCGGCTCGACGCCGACGTCGACGACCTGCGCATCGACCCCATCGAGTCCGGCGGCGACGTGGTGCAGATCCCCGATGCCGACGGCGACCTCTGGCTGGAGGTGCGCAGCCCGCGCGGCTTCTCGGCCGACGGACCCGGCCACGGCCTGCTGGTCTGGCGCACCCTGCCCGACCGCTACCTCGAGCTGATCCAGGCGGACGGCCGCGACGACCTCCGCCACGGCACCGACCTGGGCGCCCGCCCTCTGCCCCCCATCGACGAGAACTTCGGCGACGACTCCGACCCCTTCCCCGGCTCCCTCGGCATCACCGAACTGAACGTGGGCGCGCGGCTGAGCAACATCCGCCACGACGGCGACTCGATCCTGCTGTCGATCCGGCCGCGGTCGGGGGACTGACCCCACGGCTGCGCGTCAGCGGTCGACGGATCCCGACGCCGCAGTCGCCACCATGGGGGCCGTGAACCCGCCCCGAGCGGCCGCCACGCCCCCCGGCTACCCTCCCAGCGATGGACCTGCACTGCCACTCCACCGCGTCCGACGGCCGCTTCCCCCCCACGGAGCTGGTGGAGCGGGCCTCCGCGCGGCGCCTGACCGTGCTGGCCCTGACCGATCACGACACCTTCGCGGGCCTGGCCGAGGCCGCCGAGGCCTGCGCGCGCGCCGGCATCCGCTTCGTGCCCGGGGTGGAGCTGTCCACGTCGCACCTGGGCCGCCGCCTGCACCTGCTGGCCTGGTTCCCCACCCTGGGCTCCTGGTCGACCGCCTTCGAAGAGCTGCTCATCGAGCGCATGAAGGGCCGGGTGGCGCGCCTGCACGCCATCGCCGAGCGGCTGGAGCGCTGCGGGGTGCCCATCGACGCCGACGACCTGGAGCGCCGGTGCCGGGAGGGGGCCGTCACCCGGGCCCACGTCGCGCGGGCGCTGCAGGCGGCGGGGCACATCAGCCAGTTCCAGGAGGCCTTCCACCGCTACATCGGCGAGGGCCGCCCCGCCTTCGTGCCCGCGACCGTGTGGGAGACCGGGGACGCCATCGCCGAGGTGCACCTCGCGGGCGGCATCTGCGGCGTGGCCCATCCTGAGCCCGACGGCTTCGGCGAGCCGGACATCCTCGCCCTCAAGCGGCTGGGCATGGACGCGGTGGAGGTGGTGCACCCCGGGCACGCCCGCCAGACCCGCCGCCGGCTGCGCAAGCTGGCTCAACGCTTCGATCTGCTGACGACCGGGGGCTCCGACTTCCACGGGCAGCCGGGCAGCCAGCTGCTCCCCCGCGGCCACCTGGAGGCGGCGATGAAGGACCGCTTCCTCGCCGCCCTGGACCGCGTCGCCGTCGCCTGATCGGCGCTACCCTGCGCCCATGCGTGCGCTCGTGCTCGGCCCCGAAGGGCCCTCCGTCCAGGACCGTCCCCCCTCCCCCCGCGCCGGCGAGGCCCGGATCCGCCTGTCCGTGGGCGGGATCTGCGCGACGGATCTGGAGCTGATCCGCGGCTACATGGGCTTCGAAGGCGTCTTGGGCCACGAGTGGGTCGGTCGGGTCGAAGACGCCCCCGACCCTGCCTGGATCGGCCGGCGCGTCGTCGGCGACATCAACGCGTCCTGCGGTGTCTGCGCGGTCTGCGCGTCGGGCCGACCGACCCACTGCCCCCACCGCACCGTCCTGGGCATCCAGGGCCGCGACGGCGCTTTCAGCGAGTCCTTCTCGCTGCCCGTCGCCAACCTGCACGCCGTGCCCGAGGGGGTGTCGGACGAGGCCGCGGTCTTTGTGGAGCCCCTGGCCGCCGCCCTGCAGATCCTGGAGCAGGTGCACGTCCGCCCCACCGACCGCGTCGTCGTGCTCGGCGTCGGCCGATTGGGCCAGCTCTGCGCCCGGGTGCTCGCCCTGTGCGGGGCCGACGTCGCCGCCGTCAGCCGGAACCCCGCCCGCCTGGCCCTCCTGCCCCCGGCGGTGCGCGGCGTCTCCCTGGAGGAGGTCGATTCGGTGGCGGGGGCCGACGTCGTGGTCGACTGCACCGGGAACCCCGACGGCCTGGCCCTGGCCACCCGGCTGGTCCGCCCCCGCGGCACGCTCGTGCTCAAGACCACCACCCACGACCTGGGCGACGCCTCCCCCGTGCCCTGGGTCATCGACGAGATCACCCTGGTGGGCAGCCGCTGCGGCCCCTTCGCGCCGGCGCTGCGGCTGCTGGCCTCGGGCGCAGTCGACCCCACCCCCCTCATCAGCGCGACCTTCGCCCTGGAGGACGGCGTGGCCGCGCTGGCCGCCGCCGCCGAGCGGGACGTCGTCAAGGTGCTGCTGCGTCCATGATCCGCTGTGCCCTGGCGATGCTCGCCCTGCTCCTGGCCGCCTGCCCCGCGCCCGCCCGCTTCGCCCCGCCCAACCGCGTCGCCCCCACGGACGCCGCCTCCATCGAGCGGGGGCGCTACCTGGCCAACCACGTCACGGTCTGCGTGACCTGCCACAGCACCCGGGACTGGACGGCGTTCGGAGGCCCCGTCGTGCCCGGGACCGAGGGCCGCGGCGGCGAGTCCTTCACGGAGATCTTCAACCTGCCCGACGACGTGGTGATGCCCGCGCCGAACATCACGCCCCACGCCCTGGCCTCCTGGACCGACGGGGAGATCCAGCGGGCGATGATCGGGGGCCTGAGCCGCGACGGCAGCGCGCTGTTCCCGTCGATGCCCTTCACCCAGTACCGCAAGATGGCGTGGTCGGACCTGGACGCGATCGTCGCCTGGCTGCGCACCCTGCCACCCCAGGACGCGGCGCTGCCCCAGCGCGACCTCGTGCACCGCAGCCTCAAGGACATCACCAACCTCTTCCCGGCCCCGGCCAGCCCGCCCCGACGGGTGCCCCAGGGCGACTCGGTGGCCCGGGGGCGGTACCTCGTCGACGCGGCCGGCTGCGCCTGGTGCCACACCCCCATCGACCGCGGCGGCTGGCCCATCCCCGGCCGCGCGTTCGCCGGCGGCAACCGCTTCGTGGTCAAGCCCCCCGGCGGCGGCTGGTCCCACGCCCCGAACCTCACCCCGCACCCCACGGGCCTGGGCGGCTGGACCCGGGAGCAGTTCGTCGGACGCTTCCAACGGATGGGCGACGGCGCGGCGACAAAGATCGAAACAAGCGCCGGCGGCTTCAACTCCCTGATGGCCTGGGAGGCATACTCCGGAATGACCGCCGAGGACCTCGGCGCGATCTACGACTACCTGATGACCCGCCGCCCCATCGAGCATGTGGTCCCCCGGTGGACCCCTCCAGAAATCGGGCCGCGAAAGGACCTTTGATCGGACCGCCTCCGGTCCTACCTTTCAAGCATGAGCCGCCTCCTCCTCATCCTTGTCCTCCTCCTGCCCGGGCTGGCGCACGCCGGCGCCCTGCCGGCGGCCGAGGACCTGATGAAGAAGGCCACGGCGGACCGCGACTTCTCGTCGTCGGTGCAGTCCCTGAGCCTGCAGCAGCACAAGGGCGACGCCCCGGGCGCCACCGTCCGCGTGCGCTCCTGGACCCGGCAGCTGGACGACGGCACGCGCATGGCCCGCATGGAGGTGGACGCGCCCAGCGACTACGCCGGCATGAGGATGCTGACCGTGGAGCCCGGCGAGGGCAGCGAGCGCGCCGGCGGATCCTGGGTGCTCTGGCCGGGCCAGAAGGTCGTCACCGGCGGCCAGGAGTACAACCCCCGCGCCGCCTTCCTCCGCACGGACTTCGCCATGGAAGACATGCGCATGGACGAGTTCGACACCGGCCAGCACCGGGTGACCGGCGAGGGCTGGCTGCGCGTCGGCGACAAGGACCTGCCGGTCTGGCACATCGAGATCGTGCCCGCCGCCGACTCGGGCTCGGCCTACACCCGGGTCCTGGCGCAGCTGGACAAGGAGCACCTGCTCCCCCGCCGCGTGGAGCTGCTGGGCAAGGGCGGCAAGGCCTACAAGGAGCTGACCGTCCTGCGCACCGAGCTGGTCGACGGGGCCCTGCTGCCGATGGAGAGCCAGATGAAGGATCTTCGGCGCGGCACCCGCACGGTGCTGACCATCGACGACATCGACCTGGACGTGCCCGCCGCGCGGGTCCCGGAGTCGATCTTCACGCCCGACAGCCTGCTCACCCCGGCCGAGTAGCCCCCGCCGCCGCCGCGGCCCCCTCCCCCCATCGCTCTCCCCGCGCCGCGCGCTGCCCCGCCGGGCGATCCCGCTGCTACGTTCGCGCCATGACCGCAGCCGGCTCCGCCTCCCTCCCCGTCGTGAACGCCCCCGGCGAGCCTCCCCGCCGCGTCGCCAGCCTCGACCTCGTCGACCTGCCCCGCCGCAAGGGGGCCGCGCTCCGCGCCGACTTCCTGCCCACCACCCCCCAGGAGGTCGCGGCCCGGGGCTGGGACGCCGTCGACGTGGTGTTCGTCAGCGGCGACGCCTACGTCGACCACCCCAGCTTCGCCGCCGGCCTCCTGGGGCGGGTGCTGGAGGCCGCGGGCTGGCGGGTGGCGGTGCTGTCCCAGCCGGCCTGGCAGAGCGTCGACCCCTTCCTGGTGTTCGGCCCGCCGCGCCTGTTCTGGGCGGTGTCGGCGGGGAACATGGACTCGATGCTCAACCACTACACCGCCAGCCGGAAGCGCCGCCACGCCGACGCCTACTCGCCCGGCGGGAAGGCCGGCCTGCGCCCCGATCGCGCAACCAACGCCTACGTCCAGCGCTGCCGCGAGGCCAACAAGAAGCTGGGCGCGCCCGCGCCCGTGATCGCCGGCGGGGTGGAGGCCTCCCTGCGGCGCCTGGCCCACTACGACTTCTGGAGCGACACGGTCCGGCCGTCGATCCTGCAGAGCAGCAAGGCCGATCTGGTGGTCTTCGGCATGGGGGAGGCGCCGATCCTGGAGATCGCGCGGCGCCTGGACGCCGGCGAGGACGTCAAGGACCTGCGGGACATGCGCTCGGTGGCCTGGCTGGCCGGCCGCAAGGACCCGGTGCCCGACGGCGTGGTGCTGCCCTCCCTGGAGGAGGTCAAGACCGACGGCCGCGCCTTCGCGCGGGCGACGTACCTGTACCACGAGGAGCTTCAGGCGGGCTCCGGCCGGACCCTGCTGCAGGCCCACGGCGACCGCACTGTGGTGCAGACCCCGCCCCTGCCGCCCCTGTCCGAGCGGGAGATGGATCGCATCTACGACCTCCCCTTCGCCCGGCGCCCCCACCCCTCCTACACCGAGCCCATCCCCGCCTACGAGATGATCCGCGACTCGGTCACGATCATGCGGGGCTGCTTTGGCGGCTGCACCTTCTGCTCCATCACCATGCACCAGGGCCGGCCCATCCAGAGCCGCAGCGAGGCCAGCGTGCTGCGGGAGGTGGAGGCCCTGCGCCAGGTGCCGGGCTTCAAGGGCACGATCAGCGACATCGGCGGCCCCACCGCCAACATGTACAAGATGCGCTGCACCAAGCCCGAGGTGGAGGCGATCTGCCGACGGCCCTCCTGCGTGCACCCCTCCATCTGCAAGCTGCTCGGCACCGACCACGCGCCGATCGTCTCTCTGATGAAGAAGGCGCGGGCGGTGCCGAAGGTCAAGCGGGTGCTGATCGCGTCGGGCGTGCGCATGGACCTGGCCGCGCGCAGCCCCGAGTACATGGACGAGCTGGTCCAGCACCACGTGGGAGGCCACCTCAAGGTGGCGCCTGAGCACGCCTCGGACGCGGTGCTCAACGTGATGCGCAAGCCCTCAATCGGCGAGTTCGACCGCTTCCGCGACGCGTTCATGGCCGCGTCCTCCCGGGCGGGCAGGGAGCAGTACCTGGTGCCCTACTTCATCGCGGGGCACCCCGGCGCCGACCTGCCCGCCGCGGTGGAGCTGGCCGTCTTCCTCAAGGAGCGCAAGCACCGCCCCCGCCAGGTGCAGGACTTCATCCCCGCCCCCATGGACTGGGCCACCGCCATCTTCCACACCGGCCTGGACCCGCGCACCCTGGCCCCCGTGCCCGTGGCCCGCTCCGAGGCCGAGCGCCGCATGCAGCGCGCGCTGCTGCAGTACTGGAAGCCGGAGAACTGGTTCGACGTGCGCGAGGCCCTGCGCATCGTCGGCCGCGAGGACCTGATCGGCATGCACCCGGGAGCCCTCATCCCCCGCCGCGCCCCCGAGGGGAGCAAGCGGGGACGGCAGGGCAACGACGAGTTCAGCGACGGCCTGGTCAAGGATCCAGCCAGCTACCGGCCGCGCCGGCAACGCTGAGGCGCGAGGCTCCTCCCCGTCCCCCAACTGGGGAGGCCCGGACACCCCGCGGCGCCCGGGCCTCCTCGCCCCTCGGTTCGAGCTCGGCGCCCTCGCGGGCGCGTCCCCCTCAGAAGTTGCTGCCGTCGGCGTTGGGCAGGACCACCGCCAGGTCCAGGTGCCACGTGGCGGCTCCGGTGACGCTGACGACGAAGAGGCTGTACTCCCCGGCGGGCAGGAGCTGGTCGATGCGCCCGGACTCGCTGGAGCGGGTGACGTCGATGACCTCGGCCGAGGCCAGGACCCCGTCCCCGTCGGCGTCGGCGGCCAGCCAGAGCTCGAACTGGGCGCGCTCGGGCGACGCGGTGACGTCCACCACCAGGCGGCCGTCGTCGGGCATCACGACCGCGACCTCGTGGACCTCGCCCTGCTCACCGGAGCGGCCCAGGGTCTGGGCGGCCTGCCAGGGGGCCAACTCCAGGGACTCGTCGGGCTCGAAGGAGTCCACCGGCGGCTGCACCACCGTGACCCCGGCCCGGGCCTCCGCCACCAGGGCCTGGCTCTGATCCAGGCAGACCAGGTGGATGTCGGCGTCCTCGGCGACGTCGATCATCAGCTCGCCCTCCACCCCGTCGACGGCGGGCACGTTGTCCACCACCACCGCGCAGTGGGCTACATCCTCCGCCGCCCAGCTGACCAGGACCGGGCCGCCGCCCAGGGGCAGGGCCGCGGGCTCCACGTCGAAGGCCTCGATGCGCGGGCTCAGGGGGAAGTCGGCCAGCAGGTCGCCGGCGATCTCGGCGCCCCAGGCGTCGGTGTCGCCGAACGCGTCGCCCTCGGGGTCCATCGCCTGGGTCGCGACCCCGTCGATCATGCCGCCGTCGGCGTCCAGGGAGGGCAAACCGACGCTGCAGCCGGCCAGGGTGGGGAGGGCGAAGAGCAGGGTGAGGCGGGGGGTCTTCATGGGGCTCCGTCCGGTGCGCCCGGGGAGGGAACGGGCACATCCCCTTCATCGCCGGCCTCCAGCGCTTCTTGATGCGACAACGGGGTGCCGCACACCCTTTCGGTCGCCGACCCGGTCCTACCCCTCCGTTCGCAGAGAGGGCGCGATCCCAGGGGTGCCCTGGCGTACCCTGCGCGCCGCTGCCCCCCCGGGGGCCCCCACGAGCTGCGATCCGCGACCCCGCAGCCACCGACCCGAGAGACCCGCATGCGCTTGCTCCCCGCCCTCCTCCTGCTCCTCGTCCCCCTGCTCACCTCCGGCTGCGCCACGCTCGGCGCGCTCCCGTCGGCGCAGTTCGCTGGCATGACGGTGGAGACCATCCAGGACTCGCCCGGCGATCCGAACCTCAAGCTGAACCTCGGCCTGGACTTCCGGGTCAAGAACCCCCTCGACATCAAGCTGGTGGTGCCAAAGCACAGCTTCGGCCTGAACGTGGACGGGGCGCCGGCGGCGGAGAGCGGGGTCAAGAACGAGTTCCAGGTGGGCGCCAAGAGCGCGCGCACCGTGCGCTACGACTTTGTGCTCGACCTGAGCGAGCGCGGCGTGGGCCGGGCGTTCGGCAAGGACGCGACCTTCGGCTTCTCGGCCGACGTCAACATCGACGTTCCCCAGAAGGTGCTGGAGATCCTGGAGGACCAGCTCCCCGATCTGGGCGGGGTGACCGGCGACGCGGGCGAGCTGCTGTCCAGCTCCCTGACCGCGCTGTCCTCGTCGAGCTCCGGCAGCGCCACCCAGGCGAAGCTGAGCTTCGAGCACCAGGGCCGCCTCAAGCTGGCCCGCATCCCGCGGATCAAGGCGCGCGCGGGCAACCCGCAGCCGGCGGTGGCCCTGGTCGGCCAGAGCGAGACGATGAACGTCGCCAACCTGCTGGGGAACCTGGGCGCGGACATCGGCCCCTTGGCGGAGTTCTTCGAGCAGTTCGAGAATGCGCGGGTCAACCAGCAGGTCGATCTGCCCGTCGGCGACATGCTGGAGCTGATCGGCGTGCCCGCCAACCTGACGTCGACCGTGCTCACCGCCATCAACGGCGTGCTCAGCCTCAACGGCAAGGCGGCCATCTCCAGCCGCAACAACACCGTCTCCGTGCCCGTGCAGCTCCCCGCGCTGCCGGACCTGCTCTCCACCCTGGACCCCCAGGCCAGCAGCAAGATCCGCTCCTTCACCAGCGGCTGGGCCGACTTCCAGAGCAACTCGGGCGCCCTGGCCAGCCTGGCGATCCCCACCGCGCTGCCCGAGGGCGTGCGCGTGGCGCTGCCCTTCGCCCTGGACAACCCCAACGAGTTCTCCATCGTCGCCCCGTCGTTCCGCATCGCCCTCATGGACGCCGACGGCCGGCCCATCGCCCTGGTCCAGGTGCAGCGCCCCGATCAGAGCGGCGAACGCATGTCCACCGTGCAGGACCGGAGGGTCACCGTGGGCGCGGAGTCGGAGGCGTCCCTGGAGCTGGTCTCCGAGTTCCACTGGGACCGCCTGGGGACCACGCTGCTGGAGATGGCCGCCAACCCCGGCGCCACGCCGAACCTGAACGGCCTGCAGATCGTCGGCGACGTGACCATCGACCCCGGCTACGGCCCGATCACCCTGCCCATCCGGGTGCCCCTGCCCAACCCCTCGGCCGGCGGCGACTCCAACCCCGGCGGGTCGTCCAGCGGCGGATCGTCCAGCGGCGGATCGTCCAGCGGCGGATCGTCCAGCG
>CALCXL010000476.1 GCA_937907595.1 uncultured Pseudomonadota bacterium | reverse complement strand
CGCATCCCACAGGTCGGACCCCCAACGTCGAACGCCCTCCCGCCGAGGCGGAAGGTGCCTTCGTCGGCCCCGCATCCCACAGGTCGGACCCCCAACGTCGAACGCCCTCCCGCCGAGGCGGAAGGGCGTTCGTCGGGCCTTGAGCATTGCTGGCGGCTGAGGAGGAGGGGGATCCACCAACCGCTCAAGGACTCTCAACCGGACCCCCGTCGGCATGAGGGGGAGGAGGGTTTGCCGTCTCCAGAAGGAGAGCGGTGGCCCGGTTGAAGCGACTCGCCACTCCGGCCTGTGAGGGGGAGGGGATTGGTCGGCCGTCGCCCCGAGGGGGCGTGTGCGGCGAGTCAGCCAGTCTTTCAAAGACGCTCCCATACCTCTGCACCGGTCGTGCCAAGGCGTGGATCGCTGCGATCTTTTCCTCCGCATCGGGGGTGGACGGCCCGGTGGGGTGCTTCTCAGACCGATCCGCGGCACCAACGATACCGAACGACGATTCACAATGAACCGCCGCATCATCCTGAAACGTTTCATTGTGCGTCGACGTCTCATATTGATACGTCTCCCGCGCGTGCGAGCGCCGCAAGCTCGCTTCGTAGCTCCCGCAGACCGCCGGGACAGGCCGGCTTGCGCAGGCGGTGCGGGGGGCTAGAATCCATGGGGTAGAAGCAGGGCAATGCCGCCGCGTCCCCCGGGCCGGCCGTCGGCAGGTGGACGTTGAGGAGGCCGCAGTGAAAGAACTCGTCGAACTGATGGTGAAGGCCCTGGTGGACTGCCCCGAAGAGGTGGTGGTCACGGAGGTCGAAGGCCAGCACAGCAGCGTCATCGAGCTGAAGGTCGCCAAGGAAGACATCGGCAAGGTCATCGGCAAGAAGGGCGCGCACGCGCAGGCCCTCCGCACGATCATCTCGGCCGCGGGCGGCAAGAGGAAGAAGCGCTACGTGCTCGAGATCATCGAAGACCGCAACTACTGATCTTCGTCGGGAATACCCACCACGGGCCGGTGTCTTGGGAGCATGAGGGAACAAGCCCCACGCTGCGGGGTCTGGAAGACCGATGCCCCACAGCTCCGGAGAGGGTGACGAACCGATGGCTCGAGCCACATTGAAGCTGGTACCGAAGGCCGAAGCGGCGGGGGTCTCCGACGAGGAGATCCACGACATCGCGACGCGTGATCGCGAGCGGGCCTTCGATCTCCTGGTACGCAAGTACCGCGACCGCATCTACTACCACGCGCTCTACATCACGCGGGACAGCGAAGAAGCCTTCGACGTGGCCCAGGACGTGTTCGTGCGCGGCTACCACGAGCCCCGGCTGTTCGACCCCGGGTTCCGCACCAAGGCCTGGCTGTTCCGGGTCTGCACGAACCGTTGCTACAACATCGTGCGCGACCGGCACCGCCGCGGCGGGATCCTGGACCGCCTGGGCAAGGCCAGCGCCGGCTTGCAGGTGCAGCACACCGCCATCGACGCCGTGCTCGACCGCGAGATGAGCGAGGGCGTGGCCCACGCCATGGACGCCCTCAGCCCCGAGCACCGCACGATCCTGACCCTGCGCTACTTCGACGACCTCTCCTACCAGGAGATCGCGGACGTCCTGCAGGTGAAGCTGGGCACGGTGATGAGCCGCCTCAGCCGCCCCAAGGTGCGCCTGCACGGTGTCCTCTCCGAGGGGGAGGGCGAATGAACTGCTGGCGGGTCCAGAACCTGGTCGCGCCGTTCCTGGACGGCGAGCTGCCGGACGCCGAGTGCGAGGCCGTGGGCGCTCACATCGAGGTCTGCGCCGAGTGCCTGGCGGTGATCGAGTCGGTGGAGGCCCTGCCCCCGCTGACGGCGCCGCGCGCCCCCCAGGAGCTGGAGGCCGCGCTCTTCGATCGTTTCGACGCCTGCCTCAAGGAGCGCCTGGCTGCCGGCATCGACCCGGGCATCGACGCCCCGACCGGCGTGGGCGCCGCGGTGGCGGGCCTGGCCCGACGCGAGGTGCGGGTGCCCATGGTCGCCGCCGCCGCCTGGCTCGGGGTGATGGTGATGCTCGCCGGGGGTGTCGCCCTCAACCACACCAAGGTCCAGGACCTGGAGGACTCGGTCGCACGCCGTGAGGCGATCATCCAGGCGCTGCAGGAGCGCGTCGCGGTCGCGGATGCACGCTCGGACGACGGCACCGACCCGCCCGGGCGCGCCATGGCCCCGGTGTTCCTCCCGCCGTCGGCGCCCTCGGCCCTGGGCGCTGCGCTGCCTCCCCGGCGGGGCCTCTACAGCCAGCCCGGGATCGTGGGTGCCTCCGTGCGGCAGGCCTCCTACGACGCCCCCCGGGTCGTTCGCTGAGCGCGCTGGCGCCGAGCCCCTGATGTCCCGCCTCCTCGCCCTCCTCTTCGCCGCCTCGATGGCCCCGCTGCTGGTGCCGCCCTGCGCGGCGGCCGAGCCGGTGTGCGGCGACCTGCCGCCGGGCGCCGGAGACGCGAACGCGGTGCTCGGGCTGGAGCTGTCTGGACCGGAGGCGCAGGCCTTGTTCGCCCAGCTCCGGGAGCTCCTGCTGGCGCGGATCGGGGCGGACCGCCTGTCGGACACCGAGCTCTACCTGGGCGCCATGCAGGGCATGATCGCTGTCGCGAACCACCGCATGATGGAGGACGCCAGCCCCCGGGCGGCCGGCCTTCCCCCGCCGGGGATGCTGCTGCTCGACGACGAGGCGCGGCGGCTGGCGGAGGGGCTGGACGGCATGCTCACCGGCCTGGGGATCGAGTTCCAGCTGTACGGCGAGGTGGGGGTCATCGCGGTGTCTCGGGTGCTGCCAGGCTCCCCGGCCGAGCGCGTGGGCTTGCTGCCCGGAGACCAGATCGTCTCCCTCGACGGGCGTCCCTTCGCCGGCGCGGACCTGCAGACCGTCATCTCGATGCTCCAGGGAGGCCTGGGCAGCCGGGTCACCCTCGACGTGCTCCGCGGCCAGGGCCTGGGGGCAGCGCGCTACCGGGTGGTCCTGGAGCGACAGGCCTTCGCGGTGCGGAGCGTGGGAGAGGAGCTGCGTCCCAACGGCGTCGGCTACATCCAGGTCTTCCAGTTTCACCGCGGCACGCCGCTGGAGGTGGAGGAGAGCCTGGGGCGGCTCAAGCAGATGGGGGCCGACCGATACCTGCTCGACCTGCGGAACAACCCCGGCGGCGACTTGAAGGCCGCGGCAGCCGTCGCCGACCTCTTCCTCCCCCGGGAGACGGTGCTGATGCGCACGGTGGAGCCGGGGCTGGGAGAGCGGGACCTGCTCGCGAGCCGAGACCCCGTGATCACGGAGTCGGTGGCGGTGTTGGTCAATGGCTGGACCCTCGGCGCCGCCGAGGCGGTGGCGGCCGCGCTCCAGGAGCACGGGCGGGCCTACGTCATCGGCGAGCCGACGATGGGGGTGGGACGCACCCAGACCCTCGTGGCCCTGGGTCACGGCCTCACCCTCCGCCTGGACTCGGTCTGGCTGCAGTCGCCCACCGGGCGCAGCTGGCAAGGCCAGGGCGTGCTGCCCGACCTGCCGATCTGGGGGTCGCGGCAGGAGGGCCCGGACTCGGCGGGGGCCGGCCTGACCGATCCCCAGTTCGAGACCGCGGTGCACTACCTGGAGACGGCAGCCGACGGCGCACGCTGACTCCAGCCGTGAACGCCCCGCCTAACGCCGGGCTGCCTTGACCAAGAACGTCCCGCGCGGCTAGCATTTGCTCGGTGTCGTGGTCGTTTCTCGGCCCGCACGACCATCCAGGGCACGGCTGGCTGGCAGCCAAGGAAGGCCACCGCGGGGTCGATGTCGAAGAGCGATCTCCAAGCTCATATCAAGAAGGCGCACAAGCAGGGGCACACCGGCGTGCTCCGCGTTCGCGCGTCTGATTGGCCTGAGCACGATCTGTACTTCATGGGCGGTGAGCTCATCGCCTGTGGAAGTCCGGACGATCGGAGCGAGCTCGGCGCTCTGCTCGTGGCGGCCGCCGCGGTCAGCCCCGACGTCCTGCTGGCGGTGCACGATAGCCTGGAAGAGGGACAGGACCTCGCAGACGAGCTGGTCATGCACGGTGGGGTCGCCGGCGACGCGGTCATGGCCGCACGCGCCCACCTCTTCGCCGACAACCTGGCCTGGGCCTCCGTCGCGCCCGCCCCCGACTTGACCTTCGAGTCGCAGGACGCGGTCTTCCCCCCGAACATGCAGTTCGGGCTGGTGCTCGACGACGCCCTGGCCGAGTTGAAGGCCTGGAGCCGGAGCGCCGGCCCCACCCTGAAGGTCCTGCACGACGGGCTGCTCTATGCCGCATCCGGCGACGCCCCCGACGACGTCGCGCCGGATCTCTGGGAGGCCCTGCAGACCCCATCGACCCTCCCAGCCCTCATCGCGACCCTGGGCCCGCCCCGCCGCGACGCCGCGATCCGCGCCGCCGGGCTGCTCAAGGCCAAGCGGCTGCTCTTCGTCGACGAGGGATCCGACGGGGAGACGGACGCCGCCGACCCCGGAGACTCAGCGATCGAGGTGGAGCCTCCAGCTTTCCAGCACGCGGCGCTGGACCTCGCGGAGCCGGAGTTCCTGACGGAGGCGGAGGACGACGAGGAGCTGAGCGGGGACCCCGAGGATCTGGCCGCCCCGGCGGACGAGCCCGCCGCCGCGCACGAGCCCACGGGCGACGAGCAGATCACCGAAGAGGACTACGAGCGAGCGGCGCGCGGCGAGTTCATCAAGTCCTACGACGTGCTCGACAAGGTCGACCTGTCCGGCGTGAAGGTCCTGGGAGCGGAGAAGCAGGCGGAGCAGGACGAGAGCCTGCCGGCCATCGAGGCCATCGGCGACGAATACGACGAGGACGAGTCGGCCATCGAGTTGGGCGACATGGACTCGATGGACGGCATCGCTGCGCTGGCCGATGAGGACCTGGCCGACGCGGGCTTCGGTCCCACGGACACCCGCCCCGAGGTCGCCCCGGTCTCCGCCACCAGCGACGACATCGAGCTGATGTCCGACGACTTCGCCATGTTCGACATGGGCGACGGGGCTCCGGCCCCTCCCGTGCAGGAGGTGGAGATCGCCTTCGACGCGGACGACGACGTGCTCTCCGAGGAGCCGCTGGCCGCCGTGGTGCTGGACGAGGATGAGGACGCCGGGGCCACCGGCACCTTCAACGTGGGCGAAGAGGTCGGCGTCTTCGACCGCGAGCAGCTCAACGACTTCCACCACCGCATCGATGTCTTCAACAACATCTTCCGCATCATCTTTCGGTCCTTCTCCGAGCACATCGGCCCCGAGAAGTCCCAGCAGCGCTTCAACGCCCTGCTCAGCTCCAGCCAGCGCCAGTACCCCGAGCTCTTTGAGAATCTGGCCGTCGACGCCGACGGCTCCATCCTGGCGGCGCCGCTGGTGAACAACCTGTCCAACTGCCCGCCGGGCGACTACGGCAGCCTGCTGCACCAGGGTCTGTACGAGCTGATCTTCAGCCACCTCTACAACGCCAAGGACATGCTCCCGGGCAACGCAGAGACGGAGATGATGGAGCAGATCGTCGTGTTCGAGCGCCAACTGCACCAGATGTAGGGTGCCGCGCGCCCTCCTCTGCGATCTGGACGGCACGCTCGTCGACTCCCGCCAGGATCTGGCCGCCGCGGTGAACCTGCTGCTGGCCGAGCTGTCCCTGCCCTCCTTGCCCATGGACCGCGTCCTGGCCCACGTCGGTCGAGGGGCGCGTGCGCTGATCCGCCGCTGCCTGGAGGAGGTCGAGGCCGACATCCCCCCGGACGACCCCCGATTGCGCCGCTTCCTGCACCACTACGAGCGGGTGCTGCTGGACCACACGGTCGCCTTTCCCGGGGTCGAACGGGGGCTCGAGGCGCTGAGCCGTCAGGGCGTGAAGCTCGCCGTGGTCACCAACAAGCCGATCGCTCCCGCCCGCCTGGTGCTGGCCGGCCTCAACCTGCACCGCTGGTTCCCGGTGGTGCTGGGCGGGGACAGCCTGGCCACCCGGAAGCCGGAGCCGGAGATGCTGCTGACGGCGGCCGAGGCCTTGGGGGTCGCGCCCGCGGACTGCACCATGCTGGGCGACTCCGACGTGGACATCGACGCGGCCCGCGCCGCCGGGATGCCGGCCCTGTGGTGTTCCTGGGGCGGGATCCACGCGGATCGACCCGCCGAGGCGGAGGTCGAGGTGCGCAGCTTCGACGAGGTCGTCGCCCGGTTCAGCCCCTGACCTTGCGGCGGTTGCGCGCCATGCGGGCCTCGGCCTG
>CALCXL010000475.1 GCA_937907595.1 uncultured Pseudomonadota bacterium | reverse complement strand
ACGACGACACCGGCCCCGACGACGACGACACGGCCCCCGACGACGACGACACCGCACCCGACGACGACGACACCGGCCCCGACGACGACGACACGACCGTCGACGACGACGACACCACGCTGCCCGACGACGATGACTTCACGCCCACGCCGGACTTCGCGGTGTCGATGTCGATCCGGAACGGCCAGACTGAGGACTTCGGCACCCTGGGCATCAACAACCTGGAGACGCGCACGGTCCGGGTGGAGAACGTCGGCCAGCAGATCATCGTGCTCAACCCCTACCTGGACACCTCGGCCTCGGGGCTGACCTTCACGTTGAGCGCGCCCAACAACGCGGTGCTGACCCCCTTCAGCTTCCAGGACTGGACGGTCACGTTCAACCCGCTGACCGTCGGGGTCTTCGTGGCCGACTTCGTGGCCCGCTACGAGCCGTCGCTGGGCCCCCCGCCCGGGCCCTTCGAGGACGACGTCATGACCTTCAGCGGGGAGGCGTTCGACCCGAACGCGGGGGAGAGCAACTGCTCGGACCTGCTGGACGACGACAACGACGGGGACATCGACTGCGACGACTCCGACTGCGTGGGCAGCACGGACTGCGGCGGCACCGACTGGTGCTGCTTTGGCGGGGACACCTTCGCGTACAACGGCTGCCTGGACGGCACCGCCCTGGCCTGCACCTGCGGCATCGACTCGGGCTGCTGCGACGGCAACGCCAGCTACGGCTGGATCCAGGCCTGCGCGGACATCTACGAGCTGGACTGCTTCTCGACCACCTGCGGGACCGGCCCCTTCTGAGCGCGCGGGTCCGTCGGTCGGACTCAGGGGAGCGGGCCGTCGACGCGCTTTCCGTGGGTCGACGTGGCGCGGCTCAGCGGCCGAAGTCGTCCACCGCGTGCAGCGCCAGCAGCCGCTCCAACTCCTCCGCCCGCAGGTTGAGCATGCGCGCCGCGCGCCCCCGGTTGCCCCGCGCCCGATCCATCGCCGAGCTGAGCCAGCGCCGCTCGCGGTCCCGCAGCAGCGCAGCGATGTCCACCTCCGTGCCGTAACTGGAGGAGGTGGGGTGCGTGGCCAGCTCCTCCTCCACCTGGCGCGCCTCCACCCAGGTGCTGCGGGTGCCCACCAGCAGGCGGTCGACGGTGGCGCGGAGCTCCCGCAGGTTGCCCGGCCAGTCGTGGGTCTCGATCAGGCCGACCGCTTCGGGCGTCAGCCCCTTCATGCGGGTGCCGTTGCGGGCGTTGAAGTCGGCCACGAAGGCCTGCACCAGGGGCTCGACGTCGGCCAGGCGGCGCCGGAGCGGGGGCAGGTCCAGGCGCAGGGTGGCCAGCGTCTCGTAGAGGTCCTGCCGGAAGCGGCCCTCCTCCACCAGCGTGGGCAGGTCCCGCGAGGTGCCGGCCAGGACCCGCAGATCGACGCGCACCGGGCGCGTGCCGCCCACCCGGTAGAAGCGGCCCTCCTGCAGCGCGCGCAGGAGCTTGACCTGCAGGGGCGCGGGCAGCTCGGAGACCCCGTCCAGCAGCAGCGTGCCTCCGTCGGCCTCCTCCAGGAGCCCCACGTGGCGGGCGTCGGCCGCGTTGAGGGTGCCGCGCTCGTGGCCGAAGAGCGCGCTCTCCGCCATCGTCTCCGGCAGCGTGCCGCACTGGGCCAGCACGAAGGGGCCCTGGGAGCGGGGGCTGATGGAGTGGATGTAGCCCGCCAGGAAGGCCCGGCCGGCCCCCTGTTCGCCGCGGAGCAGCAGGGGCGACGTGGTCTCCGCCCAGGCTTCGGCCTGCTGCAGCACCGCCTGCATGGCCGGGGACTGGGCCACCGGGGCGGGGTAGGGGGGCGGCTCGCGGGGGGGACGCAGGGCGCTGGGCGGGCCCGCGAGCATGCGCGTGAAGGTGATGGTGACGATGGCCAGCACCCGGTCGATGGGCGTCTGCTCGAAGGCCGAGCGGTGGCTGGCGTCGGCGTAGAAGACCCCCCGGATGCGGCCGCCGTGCAGGATGGGCACAGCCAGGGCGGCGCCGGCGTGGGCCTCGATCATCGACCGGCCGGCGCGCACCGTCAGCTCCAGGATGCCGTCGGCGCTGACCGCGGGGACCCGCTCCTCCAGCACGCGGTGGACCAGCTCCCGGGTGATGGTGACGCGCCCGCGGTGGGGGTAGGTGGCCACGGCCTTCATGGGTTCGTCGCCGGTGGGGGCCAGCAGCAGCGCGCCCCGTTCGGCTCCCAGCCCCCGGGCCACGGCCTCCACCAGGGCCGCCGGCCGGCCCACCCCGCGCGGTCCGCCCAGCATGTCCGCGACGCCGCCGAGCAGGGCGTCGAACTGGAAGGGCTGCAGGGAGGGTGAGCCGTCGCTGACGTGGGCGGGGGGCGGCACCGTGGCGTCGCCCCGGGCGGCCAGGACCACCGCGCCAGCACCCTCCAGATCGCGCAGGATCTCCAGGTCCGGGTCGAAGAGCATCAGGTTGTTGCCCACCGCCACTTCGTCGCCGGGGGTCAGCTCCTGGGGCTCCAGCAGCAGGCGGCCGTTGAGGCCCGTGCCGTTGGAGCTGCCCTCGTCCTTGAGGATCCAGCGGTCGCCCTTCTTGTGCACGGAGGTGTGCTTGCGGCTCACCTTCTCGTCGAGCAGCTGGATCGTGCACGCGGAGCTGCGCCCGAGCGTGGTGTGCTCCAGCAGGTCGTAGCAGACGCCGAAGTGGTGACCGTGGGTGACGAGGAGGCGGCTCACGCGGGGGATCCTAGAGCACCGGGAAGATGCCCGTCCGGAACGTCGTCGTCCGACCTGGGCCCCAGGTCGCCGCGTGGGCGATGGGTCGGCGACCCGGCCTCGCGGCGCGGGCGGAGCAGGGGAGGGCAGAACACCGAAGTCCGGCGATCTCTCTTGATCTCTGCCGCGGATCACGGAACATATGAACAGTATGTCGATCGCCCACCTGCACGCCCAGTCCTGGTACTCCTTCGGTCGCGGCACCGCCTCGCCCGACGCCTTGTGCGCCGCCGCGGCCCGGCAGGGGGTGGAGGCGCTGGCCTTGACGGACCTGGACGGGCTGTACGGCGCGCCGGAGTTCCTGGAGGCCGCCGATCGCCATGGCGTGCACCCGGTCCTGGGCGCCGCGATCCCCGATCCGAAGATCGCGCGATCCCAGGGCGCCGGCCGCGCGGTGGTCCTGGCCCGCGACGGCGAGGGCTACGCCGAGCTCTGCCGGCTGGTGGCTCGTCGGAGGGCGGAGCCGCTGCGGCCGCTGACGTCGATGCTGGAGGGGCTGTCGGAGCACCTGTGGATCCTCAGCCCGGACCTGTCCCTGCTCAAGGCGCTGCTGCGCTCGCGCGGCCCCCACTTCCTGCTGGCGGAGCTCCGGGCGGCGACCCAGTGGATGCGGCTGGCGGAGGAGGCCGAAGCCCTGGGCATCCCGGCGGTGGGCACGCCCACGATCCAGCTGGCCGACGCGTCGGACCGGCGCTTCCAGCGGCTCCTTCGCGCGGCGCACGGCCAGCTGCCCTTCAAGCGGGTCGGCCCCGACGAGCTGGCCTCCGAGCGGGGCTGGATGCTGGACGAGGGGGCCACCCGCGCCGCCTTCAGCCGCTGGCCCGAGGCGCCGGCCCGGGCCCTGGACGTGGCGCGGGACTGCCGGGTGACGGATCTGGCGGCCCTGGTGGGCGGCGATCGCACCCGGGACGCGCGGGAGGCCGCGGCGCGGATCCGAGCGCGGGTGCTCGACGCGGCGGCGCGCTGCGGGCAGGAGGGGCTGGAGGTGAGGGTCGAGCGGGAGCTGGCCGTGCTCTGCCGCGGCGGGCGCCCCCTGGCGCTGGAGCTGGTGGCGGATCTGGCGGAGTTCGCCCACGCCCGGGGGCTGGTGGCCACGGCCACGCCGCCGGCCGCGGGCTCGGTGGTGGCCTGGCTGCTGGGCCTGCTGCCGCGCTCGCCCCTGGAGTCGGGGCTGGCCTTCTCCTCCCTCTGCAACGAGGCCGCCGACGGCGTCCTGCGTTTGGACCTGTCCGTGGCGCCGGCCGGGCGGGGTCGCTTGATCCAGCGCCTGCGCGATCAGCTCGGCGCCGAGCGCGTGGCCACCCCGGGTGAGCTGCTGCGCTGGGACCTGTGGGACGCCGCCCGCGACGTCGCCCGCTCGGCCGGCCTCCCCGCCAGCGAGTGCGAGCGCATCCTGGCGCTGCTGCCCCCGGACTGGCGCGGGGAGGGCCCCGACGAGCTGGTGGCGCGGTGCCCCCGGCTGTCGGGCGCGGGCCTGGACGAGGCGCCGTGGGGCAAGGTCCTGAAGGCCGCGGCGCGGCTGGCGGGGGTGCCCCGGGGCCTGGGGGCGGGGGAGGGGGTGCTGGTGGCCACGGGCCCCCTGGCCGATCGCGTGCCCCTGGAGACGGTGGACGGCGAGCTGGTGGCGCAATGGGACCGCGGCCTGGCCTCCAGCGTGGGGCTGCTGGCCCTGGAGCTGCGGGAGGACCCCACGGCGACGCTGCAGCTGCGCGCGCGGCGGGGCGTGGATCAGGCCTTCGATCCCGCCTGCCCCTCGGTGCCGGCGCTGGCGTCGTCGCTGGGGGCGGCGGACACGGTGGGCTGCTCGGGGCTGGAGGAGCCGGCGGTGCGTCGGGCCCTGCGGCGCTCGCCCCCGCGCTGCTTTGACGAGCTGCTGTCCGTGGCCTCCTTCGTGCCCGTGGGCAGCTTCGCCGAGGACCGGGCGGCGCGGGCGGCGCGGGCGGCGGGGCTGGGGGAGGACGACGCGGACCTGCTGCTGCGGGTGCTGCGCGGGCGCGACGATCGTTCGGGGCGGCCGCGGCTGCGTCAGCTCTTCGTGGAGGGCCTGCGGGCGGGCGGGGAGTCGATGCTGTCCGCCGCGCAGTCCTGGGATCAGCTGGTGGCGGAGCTCCCCGGCGCGCCCCTGCGGGCGGAGCAGGAGGAGCGGCTGGTGTCGGGCCTGCGGGCCCTGGAGCTGCGGCGCACGCGGGCGGCGGCGTTCTTCGCGGCGGGGCTGTCCGTCGGCGGCGGGCTGTGGCCGGCGCACGTGTTGGCGGCGGAGGCGCGGCGGGCCGGCGTGACGCTGCGGCCGCCCTGCGTGCAGGAGGGGCCCGTGGACACCCGGGAGCAGGAGGGGGCGGTCGCCCTGGGGCTGGGCCAGGTGCGCGGGGTGCGCGGGGAGCTCTGCCTGGAGATCGACGCCGAGCGCCGGGATCGGGGCGCGTTTGTGGATCTGGCCGACTTCGTGGAGCGCGTGCCGGCCACGGTGGATGAGGTCGACGTCCTCATCTCCGCCGGCGCCCTCGACGCCCTGGAGCCCGATCGCAGCCGCATCAACCAGCGCCTGCTGCACCGCCACCTGCGGCCCTTTCGGCAGCGCCCGCGCTCGGGCACCCGCAAGCGCAGCCGCAGCAAGCCCCCGGTGGAGCAGGATCCGCCCTGGGAGGCCCTGGACCTGCCCCGCCGTGCGGCGCGGCTGCGGGGGGAGCTGGAGGCCTTCGGCTTCACGGTCAGCGGGCACGCCATCCAGATCGTGGGGGCGGAGGTCCCGTCGGGGGCCAGCGACGGCGCGGACCTGCGCGTCGGGGCGCCGGTGGTGCTGGCGGGCTGGCACGCGGCGGGGCGCCTGGGCGGCGACGTCCTGCCCCCGGACCTGCGCTGGTGGCTGGTGCTGGACTGCGGCGGGGCGCTGGTGGACGTGTCCGTGCCCGATCGCCTGGTGCGCGCGGGGGGCCGTCGGGAGATCGCGCGCACCAAGGGCCCCTGGCTGGTGGAGGGCACCGTGCAGGCACGCGGCGGCCTGCTCTGGGTGGAGGCGTCGGCCCTGCACCGGCTGGGCGAGCAGGCGGGCATCGGCACCCTGGCCGAGTCGGCTTGAGGGGATCGGGCTGGGCCGGAGGCATCGGCGGCGGCTCCAGGCGTGCGGACGGGGGCGCGACGTCGCCGGTGTGGCCCGTCGATGCCCCCGCGCGTAGGCACGACCGATCGCCCCCACCCGGGCCGCGTGGGTCCCGTGCGCGCTGCATCACGGGGAGCAGGTCGCCCGGATGCCCTGGCCCGGTGCCTGCTTGGTGGAGGGACCAGAAAGGAGGCACCCATGCGAAACCTTCGATGGATTGCCCTCATGCTCACCCTGGCCCTGGTGGCCGCGTGCGATCAACCTTCTGACGACGACGACAGCGCCTCGGACGACGACGACTCGGCCGCGGACGACGACGACGCGACGGCGGACGACGACGACTCGGCGGACGACGACGACTCGGCGGACGACGACGACTC
>CALCXL010000474.1 GCA_937907595.1 uncultured Pseudomonadota bacterium | reverse complement strand
CTACAGCTCGATCGCCCACGGCGGCTACATCCTGGTCGGCGTGCTCGCGGGCACGGCCCAGGCCGAGGCCGGGGTGCTCTTCTACGTCCTGGCCTACACGGTGGCCAACATCGCCGCGTTCGGGGTGCTGGTCTTCCTCAGCTCCGAAGGCCGGGAGGTGGAGACCTTCGACGACCTGCGCGGCGCCGGCACCGCCCGGCCCTGGCTGGGCCTGGTGATGGTCGTCTCCATGCTGTCGCTCATCGGCATGCCGCCCTTCGCGGGCTTCTTCGGCAAGTTCGCGGTCTTCCGCGCGGCCCTCGGGCAGGGCTGGGTGGGGCTGAGCGTGCTCGCCATGCTGACGTCGGCCGTGTCGGTGGCCTACTACCTGCGCCCGATCATCGCGATGTTCATGCAGCCGGCCCTGGGCACCCCCGCGGAGCCCGCGCCGGGCAACGGCCGCCTGGTGTTCGCCATCGGCGTGGCCACCGTCGCCGTGGTGGTCCTGGGCGTGCTGCCCGACCGCTACCTGGAGTGGGCCGCGGCCTCCGTGCTCGCCCTCGGCGGCTGAGAGCTCGTGAGAGGGGAGGGGACTGCTCCCGCCGATTGGCGTCCGGGCAGCCCCTTCACCTAACATGACAGCCGGCCCCTCCCACCCCACCGGACTGTCGTTGCGACCCACGGCTCAACTCGTCTGCACGCTGCACTTCCACCAGCCCACCGGGGTGGGGCCGAAGGCGCTGGATCGGGCCTTCGACGACTACTACGACGTGCTGCTGGACGTGCTGGAGGAGGATCCGAACCTCCGGCTGAACCTGCACTTCACCGGCACGATCCTCGAGCACGCCCTGGCGCACCACCCGGCCTTCCTGGATCGCCTCCGGGTGTTGTGGAAGGACGACCGCGTCGAGCTCCTGGGCGGCGCGTTCCACGACCCGGTCTTGACGTCCATCCCCGAGCGGGATGCGCTGGGGCAGATCCAGTACACGTCCAACTTCTACGAGCAGCACTTCGGCCGCCGGCCGCAGGGGGCCTGGCTCTCCCTGCGCGCCTGGGACTCGGCCCTCATCCGGCTGCTGGCCGGCGCGGGCATCCGCTACACGCTGCTCGACGACGCGCAGTTCGTGGTCGCGGGCCTGCACCCGGACTCGCTGCAGGGCTACTACACGACGGAGCGCGACGGCCACACCATCAGCGTGTTCCCCATCGACCACGACCTGGGGCGCGCGGTCCAGCGCAAGGACCGGGCCGGCATGCTCGCCACCCTGGGGGCCCTCGGTGGCCGCTCGGGCCGCCCGGCCGACGGGGTCGAGGTCTTCGCCGGCGACGGTCAGGCCCTCATGGAGCAGGGGGGGCTGGGCG
>CALCXL010000473.1 GCA_937907595.1 uncultured Pseudomonadota bacterium | reverse complement strand
GCTCGATCAGGCTCGGGGTGGGGGGTGATGCCTCAGTGATGCGATTGCCCTGGGGATGGTCGCCGGCTGGTGATGTCGAACAATCCCACAGCGGCGATCCCGCGATCCCGCGACTACACTGGGCTGCCCGCCTCGGCGGGCCCCGAAGAAAGGCAGGCGCGTGAGGGTCTCGATCGTCGTTCCCCCGTTCGATTACGGGTCGATGTTGTACGGGTTGGTGCGGCGCAAGTCGTTCCACAACGCCGTGCCGCTGGGCGCCATCTCCATCGCGGCGTACCTGCGCGAGCAGGGCCACGAGGTGCAGGTGGTCGACGCCCCGGCGCACGACATCGGCTACGAGGAGGTCTGCGGGGAGGTCAACCGCTTCGGCCCCGACGCCGTCGGCGTGGGCGCCACGTCGGTGATCTGGCACTCGGCGGTGACCATGTCGAAGATGCTGAAGGACCGCTTCGGCGTCCCCGTCTTCGTGGGCGGGCCGCACCCCTCGCTGTACCCCGAGCACGCCATGGAGGCCGAGGGCGTCGACGTCGTCGTCTTCGGCGAGGGCGAGGAGACCACGGTCGAGTTCATCGACGCGCTCATCGCTGGCCGCAGCCTGCACCAGCTGCAGGGCATCAACGGCCTCGCCTTCCGCACCGAGGACGGCCGCGTCGTCAAGAACGAGGACCGCATCCCGAAGATGCACCTGGACGACGCCCCGGTGCCCGCCTACGACCTCCTGGACCTGAGCAAGTACTCCGCCCCGCCCATGCGCGTGCGGCAGATGCCCGCGGTCTACATGGAGCTCTTCCGGGGCTGCGCCTACGCGCGCTGCACCTACTGCACGTCGGGTGGCGGACTCAAGAACCGCTACCGGCGGCACTCGCCGAAGCGCGCGGCGGAGAAGGTGTTCGAGATCCACCAGCGCTGGGGCGCGCGCGAGGTCGCCTTCGTCGACGACGACTTCGTGGTGGGCAAGGAGTGGATCTACGACTTCTGCGCGGAGCTGCGCAAGCTGGGCAACCCCGTGTCCTGGACCTGCTACGTGCGGGCGAGCCAGGTGGACGCCGGCATCTTCAGCTCCATGAAGGCCGCCGGCTGCCACCAGGTGCTCATCGGCATGGAGGTGCTGGACAACGCCGCCCTCGTCGCGCTGCGCAAGGACCTGACCATCCAGTCCTGCGGGGAGGCCGTTCGCGCAGCGCACTCGGCCGGGCTGTCGGTCATCGGCCTGTTCATGGCCGGCATCCCCAACACCACGCCCGACTCGGTGTTCGAGACCGTGCGCATCGCGCTGGAGCAGGAGGTCGACGTCGCCGTCTTCAGCCTCTACCGACCGCCCCCGGGCTCGCCCGAGTACGAGGAGCTGGGCTGGGGCCCGGAGGAGTACATCGACTGCTTCAAGAAGCAGAAGGACGCCGTCTACCTGCCCCAGGGCTGGACCGACCTCAAGCAGGTCGAGGAGGTCTTCGCCCAGGCCTACCGCCGCTTCTACCTGGACCCCGGCTTCATGAAGCGCGCGGCCCAGAAGGCCTTCTCCGACCCGATCCTGGCGCGCAACATCGCCAAGGGCGCCGTCACCCTGGCCGACCAGTTCCGCCCCGAATGGATGCGGCTGGGCCTGCGCGACCGGTACCGCCCCAAGGACCGGCTCACCCGCTGAGGCCCACCATCACCGGTCCCGCCGCGCACCCGAGGACGCCGTGAGAGTCGCCTTCCTGCAGAAGGATCCCATGCCGGATCCCGGCCTCATGGTGCTGGGCGCTGCCGCCGTGTTCCGCGGCCACGAGTGCGAGGTCTTCATCCCCGCCGCCGAGCGCGACCTGCGCCGGTCGTTGCAGCGCTTCGCCCCCGCCGCGGTCGTCTTCACCCCCACCACCGGCTTCCACGGCTGGGCCCTGGAGCAGGCGCGGGCCGTCGCCGCCATCACGGGCGGGGCGCCGAACCTCTTCACCGGCGCGCACGCCACCGACCACCCCGAGATCGTACGCGAGCCCGGCGTCGACCTGGTCATGCTGGGGGACCCGGAGACCACGCTGCCGGAGATCCTGTTCAAGATCTTCAAGGAGCGCGACCTGCCCGGCACCAGCGGCACGGTGGCCCTGGGGCCCGACGGCGACCTGCTCTTCGGCCCCGAGCGCGCCTTCGAGGACGCCCTGGACCACCTGCCCCTGCCCGATCTGGAGATCTACCGCCGCTACCCCTTCGTGACGAAGCAGACCACCCTGGCCTTCGCCGTCGGCCGCGGCGTCTTCGAGAACACCCACTCCGGCTTCCGCATCGGCCTCAAGGAGCTGCATCGGCGCTTCCGGCCCGCCCGGCGGCACTCGGTGGAGGAGGCGATCCAACGCCTCAACCTGCTGATCACCCAGCACCGCCGCGCCCGCCGCGTCGCCTTCAAGGACGACACCCTGCTCACCGACCGGGGCTGGGCCCTGCGCTTCCTGGCCCGCTACCGCGACGAGGTCCGCCTCCCCTTCTCCTGCGTCGCCCGCCCCGACCTCCTGGACGACGCCCTCTGCGACGCCCTGGCCGCGGCCGGCTGCGATCTGATCCGCCTGGGCATCGAGTCCGGCGACGTCGCCCTGCGCAGCGCCGCCCTGGGCGTGGAGGTCACCGACGACCAGGTGCGCAGCGCCGCCCGGCGCCTGCGGGACCGCGGCATCGGCCTGCACACCATCAACTTCCTGGGCCTGCCCGGCGAGTCGATGGCCACCGCCACCGCCACCCTCGATCTGAACCTGGAGCTGCGGCCCGACCACGCCTTCGCCATCCTCCTGGCCGACGAGGACGGCGCCAGCCTGCGCCCCGAGTTCGCGCGGCTGCAGGCCCTGCTGCCCGTCGTGGTCGACGCCCCGTGGCTGCGCTCCTCGGCCCTGGCGGCCCTGGCGAAGCCCGGCGACCCCCTCTACCGGCGGCTCTTCCAGTGGCACCACGACGCCGCCTTCGTCACCGGGCACGAGCTCGGTCGCGTCGACGTCCTGCGCATCGTCGCCGGGGTGGGCGCCGGCCGCTCGGCCCGCCCCTCGCGCGCCCTCACCGAATAGGTGACGGGGGCCGCTACCGGGCCTTCCAGAAGCCCGGGGCCAGCAGCGCCAGCACCGTGTAGAACTCCAGTCGACCCAGCACCATCAGCCCGCTGAGCAGCAGCTTGGCGGCGTCGGGCAGGGCGGCGAAGTTGCCCGCGGGGCCCAGCTCGTTGAGGCCGGGACCGGAGTTGAACATGCTGGTCATGGCGGCCGACAGCGCGGTCTCGAACGGCATGCCCATCGCCGACAGCGCCAGGGTGCAGAGGCCCAGCAGGCCCACGGCGATGACGAAGAGCGCCAGCACCTGACGCACCACCCGATCCTCCACTGCGCCGCTGCCCAGGCGCGTGCTGAACACCGCCCGCGGGTGCAGGACGTGCCGCACCTCGCCCACCGCGGCCGACACCAGGATCACCGCGCGGCTGACCTTGAAGCCGCCGGCCGTGGAGCCGCCCATGCCGCCCACGAACATCAGCAGCATCAGCCCCGTGCGCGCGACCTCCGGCCAGACGTTG
>CALCXL010000472.1 GCA_937907595.1 uncultured Pseudomonadota bacterium | reverse complement strand
CCGACAACATGGACGAACGCTTCGATTCGGTCATCGCCGCCTCCGACGCCGCGATCTTGGCCATGGCGACGTGCAGGGACCGCTGGGGCTGCTCGGTCTGCAGGCTCCAGGCGGCGCGGTGCACCAGGGGAGCCGCGAACTGCAGCTTGAGGGCCGCGTCCACCAGGTGGTGCTGCACGGCCTGGAACGCGCCGATGGGCTTGCCGAACTGACGTCGCTCGCAGGCGTAGCCCCGGGCCATCTCCAGCACCCGACCGCCCAGCCCCAGCAGCTGCGCCGACGCGGCCAGCGCCGCCCGATCCAGCAGGGCCTGCGCGCCGCAGTCCAGGGGCTCACGCTCGCCGCTCACGGCGAAGAGGCGGCGGGCGCCGTCGATGCTCGGCTGCGCCGTGAGTTGGGGATCACGCAGGGCGAAGACGCCGTCGTCCACCACCAGGATCAGGTCCGCGCGGTCGGCGTCCAGGGCGTAACCACCGTGAGCGGAGATGCTCACGCGGGCCTCCCCGGCGGCGATCGCGCTCACCAGATCACCACGCCCCGCCTCCACCAGGGCGGGGATCGCGGCGGTCGCCTCCAGCAGGGGCTCGGGCAGGGCCACGCGGCCCGCCTCCTCGTGCAGGAGCACCCAGTCGGTGGCGCCCAGGCCCAGGCCGCCAAGCTCCTCCGGCGCGTTCATGGCCAGCACCCCGAGCTCCGCCAGGGTGCTCCACAGGCCCTCGGCGGGGCGCTGCCAGGCCTGGCGCAGGGCGTCGGGGGTGACCTCCGCGCTCAGGGCGGTGGCCACGGCGTCCCGGATCTCGATCTGCTCAGGGGAGAAGGCGAAGTGCATCACTTCCTCGGCAGGTCGAGGACCCGCGACGCGACGATGTTGCGCTGGACCTCGTTGGTGCCGGCGTAGATGGGGCCGGCGAGGGAGAAGAGGTAGTCGTGGGTCCAGCGCCCGCCGTCGACGGCGTCGGGCGCGTGGGGGTGAAGCTCGGCGCGGCTGGCCAGGATCTCCAGGGCCAGCTCGTGGGCGGCCAGGTCCATCTCCGACCAGAAGATCTTGTTGAAGCTGGAGTCGGCGCCGATGGAGCCCCCGGCCATCATCCGGGTGACGGTGCCGTAGGTGTAGAGCTGGTAGGCCCGGGCATCCATCCAGATCTGCAGGACGCGATCGCGAAGCCGCGCGTCGGCCCCGTTCTCCTTCCACAGGGCGATCAGCCGGTCGGCCATGGCCAGGAAGCGCCCCGGGGAGCGCAGGGACAGGCCGCGCTCGCTCGACGTCGTCGACATGGCCACGCCCCAGCCGCCGTTCACGGCGCCGATGACGTCGCGGTCGGGCACGAAGGCGTCCTCCAGGAAGACCTCGGCGAAGGCGTCGTGGCCGTCCAGGTCCTCCACCGCCCGCAGGGTCACGCCGGGCTGGTCCAGGTCGACCATCATGTAGGTGAGGCCGCGGTGCCGCTGGCTCTCGGGATCCGTGCGAAACAGGCCGTAGATGCCCTGACAGAAGGCGCCCCGGGAGCACCAGGTCTTCTGACCGGTCACCCGCCAGCCGCCTTCGACGCGCTCGGCGCGGCTGGTCACCGACGCCAGATCGGAGCCGGCGTTGGGCTCGCTCCACGCCTGCGCCCAGAGGTAGTCGGCGGCGGCCATGGGCTGCAGGATGCGCTCCTGCTGCTCGGGGGTGCCGCACTCGAACAGCGTGGGGGCCAGCAGGAAGATGCCGTTCTGGGTGACGCGCGCGGGGGCGCCGGCGCGGTAGTACTCCTCCTCGAAGATCAGCCACTCGACCAGGGAGGCCTCACGCCCCCCGTAGGCCTTCGGCCAGGAGACCACGGCCCAGCCGGCCTCGAAGAGCTGCTTCTCCCAGGCGACGTGCTGCGCGAAGCCGTCGCGCGTGTTGTGCGAGGGAGGCCGCGGATCGGGCACGTTCGCCTGCAGCCAGGCCCGCGCCTCGGCCCGGAAGGCCTGCTGCGCCTCGGAGAATCGAAGGTCCATCACTCCAGCGCCTTCTTCATGGACTTCACGTCCTGCCCACCGATATAGTTCTCGCTGGCCAGGGTGTTGTGAGCGTGAG
>CALCXL010000471.1 GCA_937907595.1 uncultured Pseudomonadota bacterium | reverse complement strand
ACGACGACGACCCCGGCCCCGACGACGACGACACCGTCGCCGACGACGACGACACCGCCCCCGACGACGACGACACCGCCCCGGGCGACGACGACGACGCGGTGGGCCCCGCCCTGGGCGACGTCTGCGGGGATCAGGCCTTCGTGCTCTACCTGCCCAGCGACAGCCACAGCGACACGCTGTCGGCCAGCGACCCCAGCAACGGCCCGCCGGGACCCAACTTCTACTACGACGACCTGGAGTTCGAGGGCGTGGCCGGGGACAGCGTGAGCATCGAGGTCACGGTGGGCTCCTTCGACACCTACATCTACCTGCTGGACGAGTCCTGCGCGGTCCTGGACGAGGACGACGACGGCGGCGTGGGCACCCTCTCGGGCCTGACCCTCAGCTTGCCCTACACGGGCGTCTACACGATCGTCGTCTCCTCCTACGCCCAGACCACCACCGGCGCCTACACCGTGGTCCTGGAGGGCGACAGCCTGCCCCCCGTGGAGACCCTCTGCACCGACGGCCTGGACGACGACGCCGACGGCTTCACCGACTGCGCCGACTCCGACTGCGCCGCCGACCCCGCCTGCTCCTCGACGGGGACCGAGACGGACTGCAACGACTTCGTGGACGACGACCTGGACGGCTTCGTGGACTGCGACGACGCGGACTGCGACCTGGACCCGGTCTGCGCCGGCCCCAGCGCGGAGATCTGCGACAACTTCGTGGACGACGACCTGGACGGCCAGGTGGACTGCCTGGACGTCGACTGCGCCTCGGATCCCAACTGCACCGGCCCCAGCGGCGAGACCTCCTGCGCCAACGGCATCGACGACGACGGCGACGCCCTCATCGACTGCAACGACCCCGACTGCGCGGCCGACCCCTCCTGCACGGGCCCGTCGACGGAGACCTCCTGCACCAACGGCGTCGACGACGACGGCGACGCGCTCATCGACTGCGACGACCCCGACTGCACGGCCAACCCCGCCTGCACCGGCCCGACGACGGAGACGTCCTGCACCAACGGCGTCGACGACGACGGCGATTTCCTGGTCGACTGCAACGACTCCGACTGCACGTTCGACCCCGCCTGCACCGGCCCCACCGGGGAGTCCTCCTGCACCAACGGCGTCGACGACGACGGCGACGCGCTCATCGACTGCGACGACTCGGACTGCGCCAGCGATCCGGCCTGCGCGCTGCCCTGCTCGGTGGGCGGCTGCTGCTACACGGACAGCCTGGTCCTGTCCCTGCCCCAGGACTCCTACTCGGGCGACCTGAGCGCCGCCTTCGACGACGACGACGGCCCGCGCGGCCTGGGCACCTACTTCGACGACCTGGAGTTCGAGGGCAACGCGGGCGACCTGGTGACGATCGAGGTCACCACGGCCACCTTCGACACCTACCTGCACCTCCTGGACGAGGGCTGCACGATCATCGACTCCGACGACGACGGCGGCGTGGGCACCCTGTCGCAGATCGTGATCACCCTGCCGGCCACGGGCGTCTACACCGCCGTGGTCTCCTCCTTCAGCAGCGGCGTCGAGGGCGACTACACGGTGGAGCTGAACCCCAGCGTCGGCCCCACCACGGAGACGTCCTGCGCTGACGGCATCGACGACGACTCCGACGGCTCCACCGACTGCGCCGACTCCGACTGCGCCGCCGACCCGGTCTGCCTGCCCGAGTCCTCCTGCGCCGACGGCCTGGACGACGACTCCGACGGCCTCACGGACTGCGCCGACCCCGACTGCGCGGCCGACGCGGCCTGCCTGGCCTGCACGGTAGGCTCCTGCTGCTACGGCGACACGCTGACGCTGGCCCTGCCCACGGACAGCTACTCGGGCAGCCTGCTGGGGGACGCCACGGACGGTCCCCGCGGCGCTGGTTACCAGTTCGACGACATCGAGTTCGAGGCCACCGCCGGCGACCTGGTGACCATCGCCACCACGGCGGCGGACTTCGACACCTACCTGTACCTGCTGGACGAGAGCTGCACGGTCATCGACTCCGACGACGACGGCGGCGTGGGCAACCTGTCGGAGATCGTCATCACGATCCCGGCCACCGGCGTCTACACGATCGCGGTCACCTCCTGGTCGAGCAACACCGAGGGTGCCTACACGGTGGCGCTCAACCCGGCGCCCCTGCCCACCACGGAGACCTCCTGCGTCGACGCGGTGGACAACGACGGGGACGGCCAGACGGACTGCGCGGACAGCGACTGCGTCGGCGACCCGGCCTGCGGCCCGACGACGGAGGCCAACTGCACCGACGGCCTGGACGACGACAGCGACGGCGACGTGGACTGCGCGGACAGCGACTGCGCCAGCGACCCGGCCTGCCTGGCCTGCACGGTGGGCTCCTGCTGCTACGGCGACACGCTGACGCTGTCGCTGCCCACGGACAGCTACTCGGGGATGCTGCTCGGCGACGCGACGGACGGCCCGCGCGGCGCCAACTACCAGTTCGACGACATCGAGTTCGAGGGCAACGCCGGCGACCTGATCACCGTGGAGATCACGGCGGGCGACTTCGACACCTACATCTACCTGCTGGACCAGGACTGCACGGTCATCGCCCAGAACGACGACGGCGGCGACGGGCTGCTGTCGGCGATCACCATGACCCTGCCGGCGACGGGGGTCTACACGGTCGCGGTGTCCTCCTTCTCCCAGAACACCGAGGGCTCCTACACCCTCGAGCTGAACCCCGTGAACACGCCCACCACGGAGACGGCCTGCAACGACGGCGTCGACGAGGACCTGGACGGCGCGACGGACTGCGCCGACACCGACTGCTCGAGCGACCCGGTCTGCCTGTCCTGCACCCTGGGCTCCTGCTGCTACGGCGACACGCTGACGCTGAGCGCGCCCACGGACTCCTACAGCGGCGAGCTCAGCAGCGGCGACGCCAACAACGGACCGCGCGGGGCCAACTACTACTTCGACGACATCGAGTTCGTGCTGGGCGTCGGCGAGCAGATCACCATCGAGGTGACCTCCGCGGACTTCGACAGCTACATCTACCTGCTGGACGAGAACTGCTCGGTCATCGACTCGGACGACGACGGCGGCTCGGGGCTGCTCAGCCGGCTGACCTACACGGCGTCGGCCACGGACGTGTACACCATCGCGGTGTCGACCTTCTCGTCGAACACGACCGGCCTGTACACCGTCGAGATCTACTGAACTGGAGCGCCCGACCGGGCGCGAGGATCGCCGATCGCGGGGCGCGTGGCCGACCGGGCGACGGGCTCAGGCGGGGCGGTTCTGCTCGAAGAGGGCCAGCACCGCGTCGTCGTCGGCGTAGAGCTCCACCACGCCGTTCATGTCCATCAGCTTGTCGATGATCTTCGCCAAGGGCACGGCCTCGCCGGGCAGCAGATCCTCGAGCATGTAGGACAGCTTGGTCTGGATGTGGCCCTGGTCGCGGGTGGTGGCCAGCTCCAGGTCCTCGGACTGCACCAGGGCGCGCACCACGGTGGTGGCCCAGTGCCGGGCGGCGACCTCCCCGATGGGGCCGCGCTGGGCCGGCGGGGGCGGGGCGGCGGCGGCGACCGGCTCCATGCCCGGTGGCGGGGGCGGGAGCAGGTCCTCGAGGGCGACCTCCTGGCCGCCGAAGGTCACGCGCCAGTCGCCCACGACCTCCAGAACGCCGATGACCAGCTCGGGCAATTCGGGGATGGCCGACAGGGGCAGGGGCTCGTGGGCGGCGTTCTCCAGGCCGCTGTGCGCCTCCATCTCCTCCATGGCGCTGGGGTCGAAGTCGTCGATGTCGCCGCCGCCCAGCATGGCGTCGAAGGCGGCGTCGTCCACGCGGCGCTCGTCGGCCAGCTCGATCACCACCGCCGACTCCGTGATCTGGCAGAAGGTGGCGTCCAGCATGGTCGCGATGTCGAGGGTCAGGGGCGGGCCGTCGTCGCGGCCCAGGACCGACTCCTCGGGGAAGGCCGCTACCACCTCGTCGACCGGCACGGTCTGGCGGGAGGAGTCAGGGGTGGGCTCGATGCGGACGGTGGCGCGGGTGATTTCTTCCATGGCGCGCGGAGTATGCCGGGGATCCGGGGTCGGATCACGGGGGTGGTGGGGCTTTTTCGGGGCCGTGCGTCCCGCGCGGCTGAAGCGCGGAAGCCGTCCGTCGCGGACGGGGAGAGCCCCGGCCCCGCCCCTCCCCCGGGTCCCGGGTCTCCCATCGAGGTGGGCGTCGCAACGGACCACGAAGCCGCCCCCCCCTGTTGGCCCGCCTGGAGCCGAGTTCGAGCTTCGTGGCCGCGTCGCGAGCACCGGAGAGGACAACGCATTGCCGACGCGGTCGGGGCGCGCACGCCCAGATTTTGTCCAGATCGCGTCTTCCCCTGTCGAATGGACTCATCCGACCCGCGACTCCCGGTGCAGCGACCTGCCGGCGCAGCGATGCTCCGCTCAGACGTCCTGGAGGCCCTCGTCTTCGAGGTCAACCACGCGGTCCGTCGACGCGGGCTCGAGATGGCGAGGGACGTCGGCCGCCTCCTGCTCGATCGCCTCTTCGAGGGAAGCCCCGCGGTGTTTCGTGCCCCCGCCGGCGAACAGCGGGCATCGTTCCGGCAGCTGGCCAGCCATCCCTCGTTGGAGATCTCGGCCTCGGCCCTGCACGCCTACGTCGCGGTGTCGATCCAGCTGTCCGAGCTGCCCCCCGCCGTCGCGGCCGAGCTCGCGCTCACGAAGCACCGGTACCTGCTGCCGCTGCGCGACCCCCGGGTGAAGGCGGAGCTCGCGCGGCGCTGCGTCGACGAGGAGTGGTCCGCCGAGCGACTCCGCCGCGAGGTCTCCGCGCTGCGCCCACCGGGCTCGCGCCCGGGGAGACCTCGCACTCCGGTCCTGGTGAGGATTGTGGACGAGGTGGAGCGCGCGCTGGTCGATGAGCGGCTTCAGGCCCTCGACTTCGACCTGCCGGACACAGCACAGCTCACCGACCTGCTGGAACGGCTCAGCCGAGCGGAGCAGGCGATTCACGCCCTGCGCTCGCGCCTGGCGCAGGGGGAGCGCTCCGGAACACCGTCTACCGGGGCAAACACCGAGTAGACAACAGGACCTCGACCCCCAAGAGGGAGGGCG
>CALCXL010000470.1 GCA_937907595.1 uncultured Pseudomonadota bacterium | reverse complement strand
CGGACGACGACGACGCGGCGGACGACGACGACGCGGCGGACGACGACGACGCGGCGGACGACGACGACGCGGCGGACGACGACGACGCGGCGGACGACGACGACGCGGCGGACGACGACGACGCGGCGGACGACGACGACGCGGCGGACGACGACGACGTCACCCCGCTCCCCTACCCGGACCACGACCCCTACCTCCTCAAGGGCCTGCAGCCCGACTTCTGGCCGGACTACGACGAGGTCGCCGGCAACCACACCGGCCGCGTGTCGATGAACCTGGTCTGGGCGTTCTGGGAGCCCTCGGTGCAGACCCCACCCTGCGGGGGCGGCGAGCAGGAGTTCGACGGCCGCTGCTTCGTGGTGGACGGCGCAGTCGACGCCGCCATCAACGAGTGGACCGCCCGGGGCGTGCACGTGACCGCGATCGTATACGGCGTCCCCCCGTGGGCTCGAGGCTCGCTGCCCTGCAACACGTCGCCGGGGATGGAGATGTTCTGCGCGCCGGACGACGCCGCGGCCTACGGCCGCTTCGCGGGGATGCTCGCCGCCCGGTACGACGGGCTCTCGGGGCCGGGCCGGGTCGTGGACTTCGTCATCCACAACGAGGTCAACGCCAACGTCTGGTTCAACGTGGGCTGCGGCTCCGGCACCCCCTGCGACACGACATCCTGGCTGGACGCCTACGCCGACAGCTTCAACGCCGCCCACGACGCGGTCACGCTCTCGCAGCCCGAAGCGCGGGTGATGATCTCGCTGGATCACCACTTCGGCGCCGCCTACGACACGCCGGCGGCGACCCAGCCGCTGCTCTCGGGGGAGACGTTCTTGCTCGGCCTCGACGCCCGAGCCGGCGGCCGGGACTGGCGCGTGGCATTCCATCCGTATCCGCCGAACCTGCTCGCGCCGGAGTTCTCGGCGACCGACTACCCGAAGGTCACCTTCGGCAACGTCGGCGCGGTGGTCGGCTGGCTGCACGCCACCTTCCCGGGAGACCCGGAGCGGCACGAAGTGCACCTGACCGAACAGGGAATCAACGCCCTGTCCCCATCGTCCGAGGGCGAGCAGGCGGAGCAGATCTGCGCGGCCTTCCGAAACATCACGGGGACGCCAGGGATCGTCTCCTTCCTCTACCACCGGATGAGCGACCACCCGACGGAGGTGGCGGCGGGCCTCGGCCTCGGGCTGCGCCGGGCCGACGGGAGCGCGCGTCCGGCGTGGTCCACCTGGGCGTTGGCCAACCGGATCGACCTGAACCCGCCGCAGCTGGACTGCGGCTTCGAACACCTCCCACACACCCGCCTCGTGCGCGGCTACCGCGACGGCTGGGGGCACCGCGCCAGCACCCGGGACCTGCCGGCGGGTTTCGTGCAGGAGCAGGCCTACCTGCTGGAACGAGCGGAGCAGCCGAACACAACGCTGCTGTTCGAGTGCGAGGTGGGGGACCATTCGCTGCTGACCTCCGATCCCGGCTGCGAGGGGCTGCCGACCCTCGGCCCGGTGGGCTGGATCCACGACGGGCCCGGTGCGGGCCGCGTGGAGCTCTTCCGCTGCTACGTATCCAGCACCGGCGATCACCTCCTCTCGCCGGACCCGACCTGCGAGGGCCAGACCATCGAGCAGAGCCTGGGCTTCGCCCTGCCGGGCTGAGCGGAGTGGGGGCGATTCCCGCCTCGGCCCCCTTGAGCAGGACCCGGTCCAACTCGCGATCCCAGCCGTCGCACGCCAGGGTCAAGAGGTCGAAGCGGTAGGGGTGGCGGGTCATCTGCTGCGCGAGGTTGGACTGGCGCTCCCCGCTCGATGCCCAGCTCGACGTCCCCCTGGCCGAGGACGGGGGGTCGACGGTGCGGCCGGGCGGCAGGGCCTGGAGACGCCTATCGACTTCTTGCCCCGCCCCGCCGACCCGATTGCGGCCACGAGTTCTCGTAGACTCCGTCCATGATCCAGCCGCGGCCAACAACACGCCTGCTCCTGATCCTCCTCGCCGCGCCGGTCTGGTCCGGCTGCCCGGGATCCGGCGGCTCCCCCCCCCGCGGCTCCCCTGAAGACGACAGCAGCGAGGCCGATGACGACGACAGCGGCGGCTCGGACGACGACGACAGCGGCGCAACGGATGACGACGACTCCAGCGGAGCCGACGACGACGACACCAACCCGGCCGGCGACGGCCCCTGGGTGACCGCGTACCTGGCTGCCTGGAACCACCTCGTCGGGGACGCGGACGGCGACGGGACGGCCTGCGGGACGTGGGGCAACCTGAGCACCGACGACATCGACTGGTCGGCGATGACCCAGCTGGTCTACTTCGCCCTCAACGTCGCCCCCGACGGCACCCTCGCGACACCCATCGAGTGCTGGCAGAACGTCAACAGCGACCGACTCACCGAGATCGTGGCGGCAGCCCACGCCAACGACACGCCGATCGTCATCTCCTTCGGCGGCGCCGGGAACCACGACGCCTTCGCCAGCGCGATCTCGCCGACGAACCGAGCGATGCTCGTGGACGTCGTCGTGGACGTGGTGACCACGTGGGGATTCGACGGCGTCGACATCGACATGGAGCCCATCGAGCCGGAGGACACCGCCGACTACGCCACCTTCGTGCAGCTCCTGCACGGCGCCCTCGAGGGCCTCTCTACGCCCCTGCTCGACCGGCCGCTCCTCTTCCTGGTGACGGGCGCCGAGCACGCGGAGATGTTCTCGGAGCTCGCGCCCCTGGCGGACCAGATCAACCTGATGACCTACGACCTATCCGGCCCCTGGCCCGGGTGGGTCCCCTGGCACAACACGCCGCTCTTCCGCGGCGACTACGCCTTTCCCAGCGCGGGCGGTCCGCTGCCCTCCATCGACGCCATGGTGGACACATTCGCCGCGGGGGGCGTCCCACGGGACAAGATCGGCATCGGCGTGGACTTCTATGGCTACGTCTGGGCCGGGGGCTCGGGCACCCCCACCGGCGGCGTCACGGCACCCCGCCAGCAGTACTCCGTCGCCCCCTCCGTCTCGACCCACGCCTACCACGAGATCCTGGATGGCTGGCTCCGCCCCGAGGTCCGGCATTGGGACGAGGTGGCCCGCGTGCCCTGGCTCGGGCTCGACTTCCCCGGGTCTGCGGACGACGCCTTCGTCTCCTACGACGACGAGGACTCCTGCGCCGCAAAGGTGGACTACGTCGTCGAGCAGGGCCTCGGCGGCCTGATCGTCTGGGAGATCGGGGGCGGGCTGTTGCCCGAGGGCGCGCTCCCCCGCGATCCCCTGTTGCAGGCGATCAAGCAGGCGCGAGCGGAGGCGTCGCGCTGAGCGGGAACCCTGGAGCCGACAGGGTCAGTCCGCCAACTCGTGGAATCCCTGCTCGATCCACCGGAAGACCCGGTAGTCGGTCTGCAGCCATGCGTCCGGGGGGACCTGGCCCTGGCCCGCGGTCTGCGCCGAGCGCTGGATCTCGACGCCCACGTAGCCCCGGAACGCCCCCGTGGCGTCCAG
>CALCXL010000469.1 GCA_937907595.1 uncultured Pseudomonadota bacterium | reverse complement strand
CGATGTCGAAGTCCTCGGTGGTGGCCAGATTGTCCGCGTGACCGTCGACGGACCCGGAGGCCCTGCTTCACCGAACTCTTGTCACCACCCTTGTCCCCACGCCCAGCGCGAAACGGCAAGATCAGCAAGCTCCACAAGATTCAGAAGCAAGTACATTCAACTACTTGAGATCAGTGGAGAACTTCGCCAGCGGCTCATAACCCGAAGGTCGTCGGTTCGAATCCGGCCCCCGCTTCCAACGATGAAACAGCCACTCAGGGAAACCTGGGTGGCCGTTTCTGGTTCTGGAGCGGATCGGGTCACTTCGACCGCAACGCGGCGCGGGGCCGGCACGTCCTGCACGCAGGAACCCGGAGGACCTGAACCGCATGCCTGACACCCATCTCATTGATCCCCGCCGCGATCGCCGACTCCGGTTCGGGGCCGCGCTGCTGCTGCTCGTCGCTGCCACCGGCACCACCGTGGGTGCCCTGCGAGCGGTGCAGCAGAGGTCGCGCGCCGTGGTGAGCGATGGCTACGCGGAACAGCAGCGCCTGCTGGCGAAGCAGACCGCGCTGCGCCTGGGGGACCTGGGCGATCGCATCCGGGTGGCGGCCAGCAGCCTGCTGTCGGCCCGATCCGTGGCCGGAGGCACCCCCACCCTCTCAGCGCTGCGGGCCGAGTGGGAACACTCCTACGGCCCCCGGGAGAGCAGCCTGGACCTGCTCGCGGCGCACGAGTTCGAAGTCGCAGTCGACCGCGTCCGGCCCCACGAACACCCGGTGCACACCGGCGGCGGACCCCAGGCGGTGCCCTGCCACATCTGCGTGGGCGAAGGCGCGACGTTGCCCGTGATCCTCCCCCTGACCCCGGGCGCGGCGGATGGAGACGTCGTGGAGATCGCGATCCCCCTGAGCGAGTTGAGCCGCCGCCTGGTGCAGTCGGACCGTGGCGACGCCGTGTGGTGGGCCGATCGCGAGTCCGGGCTCCTCCTCGCCTCGCCCTCAAGCGAGCACCTTGGGGAAGACCTGCGGTCGGTGGCCGGAGTCTGCGCGCCCGGGCTGGAGGCGCTCCTGCGGCCCCGCGCAGGGTCCGAAGGCACCGCCCGCTACTGCTGGCCCGCCGCGGCAGGCCTGGAGCAGCGCCTGGCGGGCTTCGCTGGCCACGAGTTCCTGGGCCTGGACATGGTCGTGGGCGTGTCCATCGAGCACGAGCGTGCGGTCGCTGGCCTGGCGGCCGTTCAGGGCATCATCCAGTGGCTGGCGGCCCTGGCCGTGGGGGGCCTGGTCCTCGCGGTTGCCTGGATGCTGCTGGGCGCCCGGTCGCGCCTGCTGGAGGAGCGGCATGGAGCTCTGGCGAGCCTCTCGGCCCTCAGCAAGGCCCTGGAGGCGCGGGACCGCTACACACAGTTCCACTCGGAGAATGTGGGAGGCTACGCCGCTGAGCTGGGCCGGCGCATGGGCCTGGGGCGGCCCGCGCAGGACGAGCTGCGGCTGGGGGGCCGGATGCACGACCTGGGCAAGATCGGGATCTGCGACGGGGTTCTCAACAAGCCGGGCGCGCTCGACGTGGAAGAGCGCGAGCTCATGGAGTCGCACACGGAGATCGGCGAGGCGATCCTCGGCCACCTCCCCTGGGCCCGGTCCCTCGCGGAGGTGGCCTGCTGCCACCACGAGCGCATGGATGGCCAGGGCTACCCCCGGCAGCTGCGCGGCGGCCAGATCCCCCGAAACGCGCGCATCGTCGCGGTGGCCGACGTGTTCGACGCGCTGCTCACCGACCGGCCCTACCGCGACGCGCTGTCCATGCAGGCCGCTCTGGACATCCTTCAGGACATGGCGGGCGCCCACCTGGATCCCGACGTCGTCGCCGCACTCGTGGCCGACCCGGCGGGGCTGCGCGTCCTGGGCGGCGGGACCCGACCGGCGGCGCTCGTGAGGGGGACGGGGACCTAGCGATGGATCGATGGCGATCGAGGGCGGCGCCAGGCACCCGCCGCCAGGTCACAACAAGGCGGCGTCCGTCCGGATGTCGACGAGGCTGGGGCCGTCGACCCGCAAGGCGCGTGCGATGGAGTCGTCGAGCTCCGCCCCGTCGTCCACAGCGAAGCCGGTGGCCCCGCAGAGCGTCGCGAACTCGGCGAAGGAGGGGTTCTGCAAGGACGTCTGCCAGACCGGCCAGAGCCCCGCTCGCTGCTCCTTGCTGATCTTGCCCAGCTCGCCGTTGTTCAGGACGACGTGGGTGATGTCCATCCCGTACTTCACCGCCGTCGTCAGCTCGCTCAGGTACTGCCCCAGCCCCCCATCCCCCGAGACCGCCACCACCTTTCGGCCGCGCACGCGGGGGTCGTCGCCCTGCGTCGCGGCCCAGGCCCCCAGGGCGGCGGGCAGGGCGAAGCCGATGGAGCCCAGGTAGCCCGACATGAGCACGCTCTGGCGCTGGCACTCGAAGTAGCGGCCGAAGGCGTAGGCGTTGTTGCCCACGTCGACGCACACGATCGCGTCGGCGGGGACCACCCGGGCCAGCGAGGCGAACACCGCCGCGGCCGACAGGCCCTGCCCGCGCTCCTCGCCCAGACGACGCTCCTTCTCGGCCCGCCACAGCCCCCAGCGCTCCGCCACCTGCCCGCGCTGATCCACCGCCGCTGAGCCGTCCAGCCGCCCGCGGAGGAGGCTGGCGGTCACGCCGACGTCGCCCCATACCGGGACATCGACGGCGTGGAACCGCCCCAACTGCATGCGGTCGTGATCCACCTGGACCGTCGGGGTCTTCGAGCTGATGCCGGTGTGGTTGCTGAAGCTCGCCCCGAACACCAGCAGCGCGTCGGACTCGTTCATGAACCAGCTGGCGACGGGCGTTCCCGACCGGCCGAGGACCCCGCAGCCGCTGGGGTGATCGTCCGCGATCTGCCCCTTCGCCTTGAACGTCGTCAGCACCGGGCAGCGCAGGTGCTCGGCCAGGGCGGTGACCTCCTCCATGTGGAAGCGCGCGCCGAACCCGACCACGATGACGGGCCGCGACGCCCCCGTAAGCAGCGCCACTGCTTCGTCCAGCGCGTCGGCGGGAGGGGCGATGCCGGCCGCAGCGACCCTGCCCCGGGGACCGGGCGAAGCCGCGGCGTCCGACGGGATCACCTGGACGTCGTCGGGCAGCACCAGGTGGGAGACCCCGGGCCCCAGCAGCGCGTGCTTCGTCGCCAGCGCCGCCAGCTCAGCGTGGTCGCTCCCGGCGCTGGCCTCGCTGCTCCAGCACGCGACGCCGCCGAACGCTGCTCGCAGGTCGACCTCCTGGAACGCCCCCCGACCGATCAGCTTCGTGGGGACCTGTCCCGTGATCGCGAGGACGGGCGACCGATCGACGTGCGCGTCCCAGAGCCCGGTGAGCAGGTTCGTCGCGCCAGGGCCGGCGATGGCGAAGGCGACGGCGGGGCGGCCGGTGAGCTTTCCGTAGGCCGACGCCGCGAAGGCCGCTGCGCCCTCGTGCCGGATCCCGACGTACCGGAGCTTGCCCGCCTCCTCCTGCCGGCGCAGCGCCTCGGCCATGCCCAGGTTCGAGTGTCCCACCATGCCGAACACGCTGTCCACGCCCCAGGCGACGAGGCTCTCGGCCAACACGTCGGAGGCGGTGCGGGCGGGGAGGGGCTCGGGGGGGAGCTGCGCGTAGATCCCGTCGTCCCGCTGCTCGACCGGGAAGGACTGCACGCCGTCGTCGAAGCTGCCCGGCGACCGCCCGGTGATCGGATCGAAGTCCCACCCGTGCCACGGGCAGCGGAGCAGCCCTCCCTCGATGGAGCCCTCTCCGAGCGGGCCGCCCTGGTGGGGGCAGGCGTCGTCGAGCAGACCCAGCTTTCCGCCGTATTTCGTCAGGCAGAGCCGTCGTCGGCCGCAGTGGATCGACTTGACCCGGCCCTCCTCCAGCTCATCGGTGTCCGCGATACGGCTCCAGCCCTGCTGCTCGCTCATCCCCTGCTCCTCCTCGTGGTGCGCGCGCCGGGATCACTCACCCAGCAGCAGCCGGCAGGCCCCGATCGCCTCCTTCAAGAAGACCGTCGGGTCCTCGACGGCGGGGAGCACCGCCCCCGTCCACCCCTGGCGGTGCCAGGTCCCCTCCGTCAAGGAGGGCAGGGTGACGTCCGCGTCCGGGTAGGGCCAGGGCGTGACGTAGTAGTAGGGCTCAGGGTAGCTGCCGTCGCCGGGGGCCATCCCCGCGCCGATCGTCCGGTCTCCGCCGAGGGAGAAGAGCGAGGCGATGTCGAAGTGGTGCGGCCAGCAGAACACGTCTCCGCCCAGCGCCGCCAGCGCGGTGTGGGCAGCGTCGAAGCGTCCGGCGAGGTCCGCGAGCCCCGGGGGCTGGCCGAAGACGGCCCCGTCGGCCACCGGGTGCGGCGGCATCTCGTGCTCCGATCGTTCGAGCTGGGCGTCGAAGCGCTCGGCGAGCCAAGCCGAGGCCTCCTGGTACGTGCGGCCGCGCAGGGGGAACGAGCGGTCGCCCACCAGCAGGGTCAGGTCGGCGATGCGCAGCGCCGCGCTCCGACCGTGGACCGGCGTCCCCACCAGGGCCTGCAGGGCACGGGACCAGCTCAGGTTCGTGTTCGAGAGGTCGGGCTGCCGCTCCAGGAGCGTGGTCCCCGGCGCGCTGACGAGTTGAACGGCCCAGTGGGCTTGCAGTCGAGCTTCGGCGAGTGAGGTCATGCTGGGGCTCCGGCCGGCCGTAGGGGACCAGCTGCTGCGACGACGACGGCATCGGGCCCGTCGCCGTTACGCTCCTCCAAGCCTCCTCACCAAGTCTCCCTACCGCGCGAGCAGCCCGTCGATCACTTCCTGGAGAACGTCCGGCTCGAAGCGCGTGTCGACGTACCGCACGATCCCGTCCTGGTCGACGATCACGTCGAGGGGGAAGGGCGCGCTGCTGCCGACCGAGTCGTACTGCCCGTAGGTGCCCGACGGATCGCGCATCACCGGGAACGTCACGCCGTTGTGCTCGGCGAAGTCACGCACCAGGTCGTCGGTGACGCCCGTCACGCTGAAGGGGCTGAGGGCCCAGACGACGAGCTCGTCGCCGTAGCCTTGCTGAAATCGGGACTCGAGCTCCGGAAACTCCAGAGCGCAGATGGGTCAAAACACCGCGAAGTAGCTGAGCAGGACCACGCGCCCGCGCTGCGACTCCAGATCGTGGACCTGCCCCGTGTTGAGCCCGGTGTAGGTGAAGGTGGGCGCCGGATCCCCGACGCTGACCGCGGCGGACCC
>CALCXL010000468.1 GCA_937907595.1 uncultured Pseudomonadota bacterium | reverse complement strand
CCACCCGCCGCAAGGCCCGGGCCACGTCGCGCGGATCGGCTCCGGCGCGGAGGTCCACCGAGACCCGCTCGCGGGCCAGGGCCACCCGGGCGCCACGCACCGCTGGCTCCCGCCCGAGCACCTCCTCGATCACCCAGGCGCAGGAGGCGCAGTGGATCCCGTCCACGGCCAGGGTGAGGCGCAGCCCGTTCGGACCGGCCTCCAGGAAGCGCGGGTCGATGGGCTCCCCGTCGTCGGCGTCGGCCTCGGCGGGGCCGGGCAGGTCCTGGCGCAGCCGGTAGTAGTCGCCCAGGCCGGCGGCATGCAGGGCGTGCCACACCGTCTCGCAGCCCGAACAGCAGAAGGCGGGCTGATCGGCCCCCACGGCGCGCGCTGCGGGCTGTGCGCAGTGGGCGCAGGCCGCGTTCACGGCGTGGGCGCCGCCAGGCCGGAGGCGTCGTGCGGCTCCAGCACCAGGGGGTCGTCCGCCGTGACGGCCAGGTGGATCAGCACGATGTTCGCCAGGAGCACGATCAGCAGGACGACCGGAGCCACCCAGGGCCACGGGTTGAAGGGGAGCTTCATGGCGTCTCCAGGGGCGCGGCGTGGGAGATCGCGTGGGCGACGGGGCCGCTGCCCGGCCCGAGCATGACCGCGTCCACCCGCGTCTCGGAGCCGTCGTCGCGAACGATCACCACGGCGAAGGGGAGCCGGCCCTCAACGAAGGCATCGCGGGGCGCGCTGACGAAGGCCTGGAAGCGGTGCTGCTGGCCCCAGGCGATGTCCCAGGGGAGCCCGGGTACAGTGACCTCCACGCCGTCCGTGGCCGAGCGCATGTCGAAGCTGCGAGCGGACGTGTCCTTGTTGGTCACGTGGATCGCGTACTGGTTGAGCACGCGGCCGTCCGGCAGCTCCCGGTAGATGGCGCCGTCGCTCTGACGCGCGATCTGGACCGCGACCTCGTTCCTCTGGACCAGGCCGACCAGCAGCATCCCGCCCATCGCCGTGATCGCCGCGATGTAGACCCAGGTGCGGCGGGTCACCACAGGGCGGGACTCCCCCGGGGCCGCCGGCGCGTCCCGCTGGGTCGTGTAGCGGATGAGGTTCTGCGGCTTGCCGATCTTGACCATCACGTCGTTGCAGGCGTCCACGCAGCCGGCGCAGGCGATGCACTGCAGCTGATCGCCCTCACGGATGTCGATGCCGGAGGGGCAGACGTCCACGCAGCGGTTGCAGTCGATGCAGTCGCCGGCGCTCTCATCCCGCGGCTTGCCCGGCGGATCCCCGCGGTGCTTGTCGTAGGCCACGATCAACGAGGACCGGTCCATCATCACGCCCTGAAAGCGCGCGTAGGGGCAGGCGTACTCGCAGAGCTGCTCCCGGAACCAGATCCCGTCCAGGAAGAAGAGCCCGCCCAGCAGGGCGAACATCCCCCCGCCCCCCCCCCCCCTCCCTCGCCCCCATCTCCCCCGCCAGCAGGGCCCGACCGCCCACGAACCAGCTGAAGAACACGCCGGTGGTGAAGAAGGTGACGATGGCGAAGGCGGCCACCTTGACCGCCTTGCGCCCCCAGTAGGCCGCGTTCTTCGGTCCCGCTTCGCGCCGGCGTCGGCGGTGCACGGGGCCCTCGATCAGGCGCTCCAGCGGGCGGAAGATCCACTCCAACCAGACCGTCTGGGGGCATGCCCAGCCGCACCAGACCCGCCCCAGCAGGGACGTGAACAGGAACAGACCCAGGGCCGCCACGAGCACCAACAGCGCGAGGGCCCAGGTGTCGTGGGGGGTGAAGACGGTGCCGACGAAGATGAAGCGTCGGCCGGGGATGTCGATCTGCACCGCCGGCAGGCCGGCCACGCGGATCCACGGCGTGAAGACGAAGAAAGCGATGAGCGCCACGCCGACGGCGCGCCGGATCCTGCGGTACCTGCCTTGCAGGTCAGCCGGCTGGATCCAATGGCGGCCGGCGACGAGGCCCATCGCCGCTACTCCCCCCCGCCGAGGCTGTGCACGTAGGCGGAGACCTGGCGCACCTGCTCGTCGCCGATGATCGGCCCCCAGGCGAGCATGCCCTTGGCGGGCACGCCTTCGGCCACCGTCTTGGTGATGGCGGCCAGGTTGCCGCCGTGAAGCCACTCGGCGTCGGTCAGGTCGGGCCCGATGCCGCCCGTGGCGTCGGCCATGTGGCAGGCGACACACTTGCCGGCATAGATCTCCTTGCCGGCGGCGATCTCGTCCGGGGTGGGCACCCCAGCGCTGGCCGCTGCAGCCGACGAGGCAGCCGAGGCCGCAGCCTTCGCCTCCCGAGCCGGCGCGTACTGGGCCTCAGCCGCGGCAAGCTCCTCTTCGTACTGGCCCTCCTGCGACCAGCCGGTCATCTGGACGTAGGGGATGTAGACGACCGTGAACGCGATGGTCACGTAGAAGATGCCCAGCCACCAGGCCGGCAGGGGGTTGTCGTACTCCTGGATGCCATCGGCGGAGTGGTCGAGCAGGACGTCGCGGGGTGCAGCCATGGCTTACTCCAGGTCCATGTGGGTGTCGGGTTGCTTGAGGGTCCAGACGCAGACGGCCAGGAAGATCCCCATGAACAGCAGCAGCGGCAGGACCGCCGACCACTCGGTGCCCTGACTGGCCACCATCTCCTTCATCAGGTCGTTCATCGTCCCGCCTCCACGCTGCCGTCGCCGCCGCCGCCCTGGAAGTCCGTTCCCAGGCGCTGCAGGTAGGCGATGAGGGCGATGATCTCGCGATCGGCCTCCACGGTGATCTTGGTCTGGGCCAGGCTGTCGGCGATGCTCCGGGCTTGCGCGTCACGCAGCCCCGCGGCGTCGGCGATCTCCGCGTCGGAGTAGGGCACGCCCACCGTGCGCAGCGCCTTCATCTTGCGGGCCGTCAACGAGGGGTCCAGTTGATCGGTCAGCAGCCACTTGTAGGGCGGCATGATCGAGCCCTGGGACGTCGACTGCGGGTCCTCCATGTGCCGGTAGTGCCAGGCATCGGGGTACTTGCCGCCGATGCGGGCCAGGTCCGGGCCGGTGCGCTTGCTGCCCCACTGGAAGGGATGGTCGTAGACGAACTCGCCGGCCCGGCTGTACTCGCCGTAGCGCATGGTCTCCGACCGGAAGGGCCGGATCATCTGGCTGTGGCAGTTGTAGCAGCCCTCCCGCAGGTAGAGATCGCGGCCCTCCAGCTCCAGGGGGGTCAGGGGCTTGACCTCCGCCAGCGTGGGCACGTTGGACTCGACGGCCATCAGGGGGACGAGCTCGACCAGGCCTCCGATGAGCATCAGGACCGTCGTCATGATCGTCAGCGTGAGCGCCTTGCCTTCCAGGACGCGGTGCTTGTTCTCCGTGGACATGGCTCAGGCCTCCGCGTTCTTCGGCTTGGCGCCGGTGATGGTCAGCAGCAGGTTCAGGCCCAGCAGGATGGCGCCGGCCAGGAAGATGGCGCCGCCCACGGCCCGCAGGACGTAGAAGGGATGCAGCGCGTTCACCGTCTCCGTGAAGTCGGGGTACTTCAGCAGCCCCTCGTCCGTCAGCGCCTTCCACATCAGGCCCTGGGTGATGCCGCCGACCCACATGGGGATCGTGTAGAAGATGATGCCCAGGGTGCCCAGCCAGAAGTGGACGTTGAGCCAGCCCTCGCGGGCCCAGGGCCGCGCCCACAGCCGCGGAACCATCCAGTAGATCATCCCGAAGCTGAGCATGGCGACCCAGCCCAGCGCCCCGCTGTGCACGTGGCCGATGGTCCAGTCGGTGTAGTGGCTCAGGGCGTTGACCGTGCGGATGGACA
>CALCXL010000467.1 GCA_937907595.1 uncultured Pseudomonadota bacterium | reverse complement strand
TCACCGCCCGCCCTTGGCCGGCCTGCTCTTCCGCCGCAACCTGCGCCGCGCCAGCGTCGACCGCCCGGTGCTGCTCTGCCGCGATCCCCGGGTGGCCGCAGCGGCCGCGACGAACCCCCGCTTCGCCTCGGTGGTGCACGAGTGGCACGTGCGCCCCGATCCCGCCGACCGCCACCACGCCGGGGCGCTGGCTGCGCTCTGGCACGTCACGGTGGCCGAGGGCCTGCGCCAGGATCTGCTGGACTGCGGGGTGCCCGCCGAGCGGATCCTGCTCCTGCCGAACGCCTGCGGTCTGGACCCTGCCGCCGCGGAGCGTCGCAGCCGGGGCTCCGGCGAAGGGGTCATCGCCCTCGGGCTGCACCGCCGGGGGGGGCTGGACGGGGCCCTGGAGGCCTGGAGGCTCGCCCCCGACCTCCCGGTGCTGCGGTTGGGGGGCCGCGACCAGGGCGGCGCCCGCCTGCTCCAATGGGCGCGCAGCGTCGCCGGGGATCCGTCCTTGGAGGGCCGCGTCCGATTCTTCGGGCCCGCCTGGGCCGCCGATCGCGAGGCGCTGCTGGACGAGGCCGGGGTCTGGCTGGCGCTCTACCCCGACGACGAGGACACCCGCACCCGCCTCTGCCCCCTGCAGATCGCCGACGCGCTGGGCTCGGGCCTGCCGGTCGTGGCCACGGACCTGCCCAGCATCCGGGCCATGAGCGACGCGCCCCACTTCGTCCGCCCCGGCGACCCCGTGGACCTGGTGCGGGCGCTGCGGGAGGCGATCGCGTCCCCGCGCCAACACACACCGCAGCCCTCCTGGCAGGATCGCGCGGCTCGGCTCATCGAGCGCGTGGAGGCCGCCCTGTGATCCAACGCCTCCGCATCGCGTACCTGATGCGCTACCTGCCGGCGCCCTCGGAGACCTTCGTGCTCGACGAGGCCCTGGCCATCGAACAGGCCGGCGCCCAGGTCTTCCCCCTGGTCCTCGATCGCGTGCCCCACGCGGTGCGCCACGCTCGGCACGAGCCCCTGTACCAGCGCTGCGAGGTCGTGCCCCGCTCGTCGAACATCCGCGCCATCGTCGCCGGACTGGCCGAGGAAGACGGCGGAGCCGCAGCCTGGGTGCGCAGCAACTGGCACGAGCACGCCCGCCCCCGGGACCTGCGGCGGGCCATGTGGCTGGCCCGCGCGCTCCGGAGGCACCGGGTCGACGTCCTGCGCGTGCACCACGCCGCCGAGGTCGCGCGCTTCGCGGTCGCGGCGGGCTACCTGGCTGGGGTCCCGGTCTCCGTCGCGGTGCACGCCCGCGACCTCTTCGTGCCCGTGCCCGACCTCACCTGGATCCTCTCCGGAGCGGGCCTGGTGACCACGATCACCCCCTTCCACCGCGCTCGGTTGCTCCGCGCGGGCCTGCCCTCGGAGAAGGTCGAGCTGCTCCCCTGTCCGGTGTCCGTGCCCGACGACGTCGCCTTGGCCCCTGCCGCCGGCGGCCCCCTGCGGGTGCTCTCGGTGGGGCGCTTCGTGGCCAAGAAGGGGCACGACATCCTCCTGGATGCCTGCGCGGCGCTGGCGGGGGACGGGGTGCCGCTGGAGCTGGTCATGGTCGGCGACGGACCGCTCTGGCTGGAGATCAGCAACCAGGCCCGCCGCCTGGCCGCCGCAGCGCCCAACCTGTCGGTCGAGCTCCTGGGAGCGCAGCCGGTGGAGGGCGTGGTGGAGCAGCTGGCGACCGGGCGCTTCCACGCGGTGGCCCTGGCCTGCCGCGTCTCCGAGGACGGCGACCGGGACGGCGTGCCCGTGGCGCTCCTGGAGGCGCAGGCCTGGGGCGTGCCCGTGCTGACGGCCGCGCTGCCCGGCTTCGAGTCGGAGCTGGAGGAGGGGGAGGGCTCTCGGCTCCTCCCCATGGGCGACGTGCCCGGGGGCTGCGTCGAGCTGGCTCCCGGTCGCCTGGCTGAGGCCCTCGCCGAGCTGTACCGGGACCCGGCCGAGCGGGATCGCATGGCCCGCGCCGCCCGCGCCCGCGCCGAGCGCCGCATCCGCCCCATCGAGCTCGGCGCCCACCTGCTGGAGATGCTGATCCGCCTCTCGGCCAGCACCGTCCGCGACGGCTGAGCCCGCCAGCCCCCGCGCCGCCCCTGGTATCATCCGCCGCTCCATGACCAGCCCCTGCTATTCGATGACCGGCTTCGGCCGCGGCGAGCGAGCCTCCGACGTGGCCCGCGTCACCGTGGAGCTGCGCTCGGTGAACCACCGGTTCCTGGACGTGCAGGTCAAGGCCCCCCGCGCCCTGCTCGCCCTGGAGCCCGCCATCGGCGCGGCCCTGCGGGAGCGGCTCGAGCGCGGCCGCGTGGACGTGTTCGTGCGGCGGGACGCCCTGGACGGCGGGGGAGGGCAGGCACGCATCGACGCCGCCCTGGCCGGGTCGATCCTCCAGGCCGCGCAGCGAGCCGCCCAGGACCTGGGCATCGCCGCGGACCTCTCCATGGCCGACCTGTTGGCCCAGCCCGGCGTCCTGTCCGTCGACGAGCCGGTCGTGGACGCCGACGGGGAGGCCCCGCTGCTCCTGGCGGCCCTGGACGACGCGATCGGGGAGCTGGTGGCCATGCGGGAGGCCGAGGGCGGCCGCTTGCGCGACGACATCGCCGCCCGCCTGACCACGATCGAAGCGGAGGTCCTGGCGATCACGGAGCGCGCGGCCGTGCTGCCCGAGCGGCTCTCCTCGCGCGTGCACAAGCGCCTGGAGGCCCTGCTCGGCGACGCTGACGTCGATCCCGCGCGCCTGGCCCAGGAGGTCGCCATCCTCGCAGACAAGGCGGCGGTGGACGAGGAGATGACCCGCCTGAACTCCCACGTCGCCCAGGCCCGGGAGCTGCTGGCGGCGGAGGGCGGGGTGGGGCGCAAGCTCGACTTCCTGGTGCAGGAGTTCCACCGGGAGGCCAACACCATCGCCAGCAAGTCCGCCGACGACGCCATCAGCCGCGGCGCGCTGGCCCTGAAGAGCGAGATCGAGAAGATCCGCGAGCAGGTGGCCAACCTTGAGTGACCGCCCTGACCCCGGCCTGCTCCTGGTGATGACCGGCCCCTCGGGCGCCGGCAAGACCACCTTGAGTCGACGCGTGATGGCCGAGCAGCCGGACGTGACGTTCTCCGTCTCCTACACCACCCGACCCGCCCGAACGGGCGAGGTCGACGGCGTGGACTACCACTTCGTCGCGGCCGAGGAGTTCGAGCGCCGCCTGGCCGATCGGGAGTTCCTGGAGCACGCCCGCGTGCACGGCAACCTCTACGGCACCCACGGGCCCCAGGTGCGGGATCGCGTGGGGGCCGGCGGCGTCGTGCTCCTGGACATCGACGTGCAGGGCGCCCGGCAGGTCCGCGCCAGCGGCATCGACGCCGTCTTCCTCTTCGTCCTGCCCCCCTCCCAGGCCGAGCTGGAGCGTCGCCTCAACCAGCGCGGCACCGACAGCGCCGACGTCATCGCCCGCCGCCTGGGCATCGCCCAACGGGAGATGGCGGAGGCCCCCTGGTTCCACTACCTGGTGGTCAACGACGACCTGGAGCGCGCCACCGGGGACTTCCTGGCCGTCGTCCGCGCCGAGCGGGTGCGTCGCGCCCTGCCCGCCGTCTGCCGTTCCCTGGATCTCTCCTTCTCCTGAACGCCCGTGAGCGCGTCGGTGGGCTGGCTGCGATCCGCCCCCAGACCCCGAGCCGCCGCGCCCCCCCCGGAGTCCCCATGGCCGATCTCTTCACGCTGCAGAACCTCTTCGACCTCGGCGTCCTGATCTTTCTGCAGGCCGTCCTGGGATTCGACAACCTGCTGTACATCTCCCTGGAGTCCAAGAAGGTCGAGGCCAGCCAGCAGTCCTTCGTCCGCAAGACCGGCATCGGGCTGGCCATCGTCCTGCGGCTGGTGCTGCTGGTGGTGCTGCTCAAGCTCTTCGGCGTGTTCCAGAAGCCCTTCTTCGAGGTGCACTGGACGGGGGTCCTGGAGGGCGGCTTCACCGTGGAGTCGGTGATCGTCCTCGTGGGTGGCGCCTTCATCATGTGGACAGCCTTCAAGGAGATCACCCACATGCTCTCCGTCGACGACCTCGAAGGCGGGGGCGGCGGCGAGCGGCGCTCGGTGCGCACGGCCGTGCTGTGGATCGTGATCATGAACCTGGTCTTCTCCTTCGACTCGATCCTGTCCGCCATCGCCATCACCCGGGTCGTGCCGGTGCTGGCCGTGGCCGTGATCAGCTCGGGCCTGCTGATGATGCTGCTCGCCGACCACGTCGCCGAGTTCCTCAAGAAGAACCGCATGTACGAGGTCCTGGGCCTCTTCATCCTGCTCATCGTCGGCGTGATGCTGCTCTCCGAGGGCGGCCACCAAAGCCACCTGCACTTCTTCGGGCACCCCGTGGAGCCCATGGCCAAGACCACCTTCTATTTCTCGATCTTCATCCTGGTGGTGGTCGATGTGGCGCAGGGCCGCTACCAGAAGAAGCTGGCCCTGTTGCGGCAGGGAGAGCAGGCGGGCTGAGCGTCGGGCACGCAGCGGCCCGGTCCTCCATCGGGCATTCTGAATGACTGTTCACTCAACCGTTCGCGGCCCTCGCAGGGGGGTGACGCGGTTGTTAGGATCCCCAATGACGGAGATCCAGCCTGCATGATTCGGCTCGACAACATCCTGGAACAGGTGCGGGAGTACGCCCCCGACGCGGACCTGTCCGTGATCCGCAAGGCCTGGGTCTTCGCCAGCAAGTACCACCGCGGCCAGACCCGCAAGAGCGGTGAGCCCTACTTCGCCCACCCGTTGGAGGTCGCCAACATCCTGGCGGGCCTGCGCATGGACGTGGACACCCTGGCGGTGGCCTGCCTGCACGACACGGTGGAGGACACGGACGCCACGCTGGAGGACATCGCCGAGAAGTTCGGCGACTCCATCGCGCAGATGGTCGACGGCGTCACCAAGCTCAACAAGCTGGACTTCCGCACCGCGGAGGAGGCCCAGGCGGAGAACTTCCGCAAGCTCGTCATGGCCATGGCCAAGGACATCCGCGTCATCGTGGTGAAGCTGGCCGACCGCCTGCACAACATGCGGACCCTGGGGGCCATGCGCGCGGAGAAGCGCGCCCGCATCGCGCGGGAGACGATGGACCTGTACGCGCCCATCGCCAACCGGCTGGGCATCGTGTCGCTCAAGGGGGAGCTGGAGGACCTGTCCTTTGAGAACCTGCACCCCGAGGTCCACCAGGAGCTGAGCCTGCAGGTGGAGGCGCGGCGCCCCTGGTTCGAGGACTACATCCAGCGGGTGCAGAAGGCC
>CALCXL010000466.1 GCA_937907595.1 uncultured Pseudomonadota bacterium | reverse complement strand
CTGGGTGACCGGCGGCATGCGCTTCACGGCGTCGGGGGTGGCCTGGCTGACCTTCGATCCCGACGACGCCCACATCGTGAACTGGTCGTCGTCGGCGGGCTTCTTCGACGACACGACCATGGACAGCGGCTTTGGCTCGGCCACCTTCCTGCCGGTGGAGCTGGACGGGCTCAACCAGCCGATCGTGCTGACGGACGAGTCGATCCTGCACCGCGTCGGCGGCAACTGGCAGGTCTCGGACTACGAGGCGTCGGACATGGCCCAGTACGACCTGGCCGTCGACAACAGCGGGGACCCGCGCATCGCCGCCCGGCACGGCGCGGACCTGGAGCTGATCCACACCGACGCCGAGGGCTTCTGGCAGTACAACGAGGTCGCCGAGGCGATGGACGCCGCCCCCTTCGGCGTGGCGGTCGACTCCAGCGACAACACCCACGCCTGCTACATCCAGGACGGCCAGCTCTGGTTCTACTAGGGAATCCGGAGCCCACGCACCCGTGAAGCACTTCCTCCTCGCGCTGCTCGTCCTCGGCCTCGTCGGCTGTCCGAACCCTCGTGGGGTGGACGACGACGACACGGGCGACGACGACGACGACGCCTCCCCCGGCGACGACGACGACTCCACGCCCCCGGCCGACGCGCCGACCGTGTTGATCTCCGCCCCGGCCGACGGCGCGCTGCTCAACAACCCCGAGTCGGTCTCCCTGGTGGGCAGCGCCACCGACGCCGAGGACGGGGACATCGCCTCGGGCGACCTGCAGTGGTCGTCGGACGAGGACGGGGACCTGGGCGTGGGCGCGTCCATCGTGGTGGCCCTGAGCGTCGGCGAGCACGAGCTGACGCTGACGGCCGAGGACAGCGACGGCAACCTGGGCTGGTCGTCGGTCGACGTGACGGTGGTGGGGGAGAATTCGGACCCCTCGGTCTTCGTGGACAGCCCCGCCGACGGCGCCTCCTTCCTGGAGGGCTCGACCATCGGCTTCACCGGCCACGCCGACGACCCCGAGGACGGCGACCTCACCGGCAGCGCGCTCTTCTGGACGTCGAACCTCAGCGGCGGCTTCGGCTCGGGCACGTCGGCGTCCCTGGTGAGCCCGGCCCTGGGCGACCACACGATCGTGCTGACGGCCGTCGATTCGCAGGGCGGGCAGGGCATCGCCTCCATCACCGTGCACGTCGTGCCGGTGGGCACCAACCTGCCGCCCGTGGTCGCCCTGGACTCGCCCGGCAACGGCGACGCCTTCGCCTCGGGGGACACGGTCGAGCTTCGCGGCGGCGCGGAGGACCCCGAGGACGGCACGCTGACCGCGGGCTCGCTGCTCTGGGCCTCCAGCCTGGACGGCAGCCTGGGCACCGGCGATTCGCTGGACGTCGACACCCTGGCCAACGGCGCGCACACCCTGAGCCTGACGGCGACGGACAGCGGCGGGGCCAGCGCCAGCCGCTCGGTGCAGGTGGTGGTGAACCCCCAGGGCAACGACGCGCCGGCGGTGTCCATCAGCGCTCCGGCGAACGCGGCGACGTTCGTGGGCGGCACCCCAATCGCCTTCGCAGGCAGCGCCGACGACCCCGAGGACGGCCCCCTGACCGGCCCGTCGCTGACCTGGAGCAGCAGCCGGGACGGCGTCTTCGGCGAGGGGGAGAACGAGTCGATCGACACCCTGAGCACCGGCCTGCACGTCATCACGCTGACCGCGCAGGACTCGGGCGGCGCGCTGGGCCTGGCCACGGTGACCATCACGGTGCTGGCGGCCAACACGGCGCCCACGGCGACCATCGACAACCCCGCGGACGGCTCCACCTACACCCAGGGGGACACCATCTCCTTCGAGGGCACGGCGGACGACCCCGAGGACGGCGCGCTGACGGGCAGCGCCCTGGTCTGGCAGTCCAACGTGTCGGGGTCGATGGGCACGGGCGCCAACCTCAGCTTCGCGTCGCTGCCCGCGGGCCTGCACCAGATCACGCTGACGGCGGTGGACTCGGGCGGGCTGGCGGGCTCGGACAGCATCGAGGTCACCATCGACCCCTCCACGGTCAACCTGCCGCCGGTCGCGGCGCTGTCGGGCCCCTCGACGGGGGAGGTCGGCGTGTCCGTCACCTTCGACGGCACAAACAGCAGCGACCTGGACGGCAGCATCGTGGAGTACGACTTCGACTTCGGCGACAGCCAGTCGCAGACGGGGACGTCGGCCACGGCGACGCACACCTACACATCCGAGGCCACCTTCACGGTGACGCTGACGGTGACGGACGACGAGGGCGCCACGGGCCAGGCCACCCTGGACATCGACGTCATCATCCCCGAGCCGGTGCCGGTGGTGGTCTGGGACACGGCGGAGACCTTCGGCAGCCGCTGCCAGCTGACCATCGACGACAACGACCTGCCGCACGTGGTCTTCCGCAACAACACGCACCCCTCGCTCTGGTACGCGGTGTTCGACGGCGTCGGTTGGGACGTGGAGTTCGTGGACGGCATGGGGTTCGATCTGGGCGGCGAGGTCGCCGGGGACATGGACCTGGCGGTGGACTCCAACGGCACCCCCCACGTGGCCTACCGCTACAGCAACGTCGACGACGTGCGCTACGCCACGCGCACGGGCGTGGGCTGGACGCGGGAGCAGGCCAACCCGGGCTACCCCAGCACGGAGGCCTACGGCGGCAACCTGGCCCTGGCGCTGGACCCCATCAACGGCGAGCGGCCGACGATCGGCTTCACCTACTACTCGGCCGCGGGCTCGGATCTGCAGCCGGTGATGAGCTTCCGCACGGGGGCGGGGGCCTGGACGGAGGACGTGTACCCGCTGACGACCTGGGGCAACTGGGTGACGGGCGGCATGGCGTTCACGGCGTCGGGCGTGGCGTGGCTGACCTTCGACCCGGACGACGCCCACATCGTGAACTGGTCGGCGGCGGCGGGCTTCTTCGACGACGTGATCTTCGACGGGACCTTCGGCTCGGCGACGTACCTGCCGGTGGTCCTGGACGGCAGCAACCAGCCGATCGTGCTGTCCGACGAGGGCACCCACCACCGCCAGTCCGACGGCTCCTGGATCCGCAGCGACGTGGAGCCCGGCGCCTTCACCAACTACGACATCGGCATCAACGGCTCCGGCGACTTCTACCTGGGCCTCAACGAGGGCGGGAACATCACCCTCATCCACGGCGACCCCTACTGGGACTACACCTACCAGGGGCCCATGGACGCGGTGCAGCCCGGCGTGGACGTGGACTCCACGGGCAAGGTCTGGGCCTGCTTCTTCCGGGATGGGAACTTGATGGTTTATTGAGGGGGGGCCCGAGGTCGTTGGCGGTGCACCCCGCGATCGGACCCGCGGCCTTCTCCCCTGCCGGAGCGTCCCGCCTACGTTCGTCGCCGGACGAACCCGAGATCGAGTCCGAAGGCCGCGCCGATCGCCTGCAGGGTGGACAGGCGGGGGTTTCCCTTGCCCTGCTCGATCTGGGCCAGCGCCGTCTTGGAGATCCCCGCCACCCGCGCGGCGTACTCTGCTTGCGACATCCCGGCGACGGCTCGCATGCGACGAACCGCTTCGGGGATTCCGATTCGACCTGCCTCCAGATCGTCGTAGAGGCGGGTGCGCTCTGCGTCGCGCTCCGCCTTGTCGAGCTTTCGCATTCGTCCCACGTCAAACCTCCAGGCGGGTCAGGCCCGCGGACACCCGCTGGATCGCAGGGGCTCGACGTTCTGCGATGGCCGCGTCCACGCCGGCCACCCGCAGCTGCTCGACCGCTCCGCCGAGTCTCTGCCCCAGCTCGCGCAGCCGCGGCCGCAGGGGAGCCTCCGGGAGGACCTCTTCGACCACCGAACAGACGTCGGACCACTCCGGGGGCTCTCCTGGACGCTCCGACCGCCAGTGCGCGCTGCGCTTGACCAGCTCCGGGTCCAGGAACATCGGCGCGAAGTCAAAGAGGGGCGACAGCCTCACGCCGCCACTCTGGGGCTTCAACAGAGCCGTGTTTCGGCCGTGGTTGTCCGTGTCCCCCAATGCCCACGCGACGGCGTCCCGACACACGAACTCGCACACGTCCTCCGCCGGATCGTCGACCCACCCGGCCATCGCGGCGACCACGTCCTCAAGGCACAGCGGAGCCCCGGGCACCGCCACGCCCAGAGCGGAGAAGATGCTCTCCATTCCGTGGCGGCGGACGCCCTCAGGGGTGACTTGGCGATCGAAGCGGGGCACGAACAAGGCGCCCGAGTCGTACTCCAGCGCCGCTCCGCACCGCAGCCCGAGCCAGCGGGCGGCCTCGAGGTACGGAGCCTCGTTGGCGAGCACCTGGCTGTCCCGGCGGGTTCGCCCGCGAGGGAACTTCACGATCCAATGCCGCCGCGCGTTCGCGTCGGGCAGCGCGCCATCGGTGTAGAGGAGGCCATTCTCATCTTCGGACATGAGCAGCTTTGGTGCGGCTCCCCCGGTGTCGGTGCCGCCGGTCGTGGCGATGCCGGACTCCCTGGCCCACGCGTAGAACTCGTCCCCCTTCTCCACGACGTCGCCCCGGTCCACACCGCGCACCTCACCGGGCGCGGTTTCAATCCGGGGGACTCGGAGGTTCCCGACGGGGTTCCCCGCGCCCAGCCTGAGGGCGTTCCAGTCCGTTGGAGCCCGATCGGCGGCCAGGTTCCGGCCATCCACCACCCTGCGGGCTTCTCCCTGAGGCAGGAGATCGACCGCGAAGGCGGGCCAGCTCGGCAGCTGGGTCAGGGTGAGATCCACCGGATGGCGGACGGAGACGGCGGCGAAGCCACGCTCGCCGATGTGGTCGGCGACGTAGTCGAAGTCGTAGACGAGGTGGGTTGCACCCCCGAGGGAGCCGGCCTCCCCGATGGCGCGGAGTTCTGCGACGGGGTTCCACTGCCCGCCACGAAACAGCTCGATGTTGAGGACCTCAGCCATGCGAGCAAGCATAGCCCAAAGAGATGTAATGACACTCTTTATCGGTCCGTCGAAGCAGCGGATGAGATATATCGACTGCTATGGCATGCTTTAACGGGTGCGGAGCAGGCGGGAGCCGGCAGGAGTACTCGCCGACCACTGGGCAGCCGAGACGCGATCGCCCTGGCTCGGCTCCGAAGGGCCCACCGCGCGTTGGCAGAGCCTGCCCTCAGCCAGCCTCGTACCGCGCCGACGTGGAGAAGAGGCCCTCGGGGTCCCGCGCCGCGGCGTTCTTGCTGCGGATCACGAAGCCGTGGGTGGCGAGGACGGCCTTGACCAGGGATCCGATGAACTGCTTGAGGCGGTCCGCGGTGACCGGCCGGCCGGCCGGAAAGCGCCGCCGCAGCCCCTCGGCCAGCTGATCCTTCGGCGGGAGCGCGGCGTTCGCCGAGCCGAACTCGGCCAGGAGCTCGTCGGAGATGGCGGAGACCGGGGCCTGCCCCAGCCGGGCCGCGACGATGAGGCTGCGGACGACATCAGGCCGGCGGAGGAAGTCCCAGATCGCCTGGCCCAGGTCGGTCGCAAAGAGGGCGCCGAAGGCGGCGGGCGCGTCGTAGGTGTAGGTGACGTTGGGGTAGGGGAAGCGGATGGGGGCCATGGGACTCTCCTTGGAGCGGGTTTGTGAGAACGGTCTACACCACGCCCACAGAGGAGGCAACAAATTAGTTACCTAATCACATAGCGGTGTAACAATCGTCTTCGGCGATGCATCCACGGCGGTGTCCCCGTGGTTGGGTCTTGATCCCGAGCCCTCGAGGTTCACGCTGCTCTCTCCGCCTGATGCCATCCCGCGCCACCCGGACCCTTCCCACGCCCAGGAAAACAGTTTCCCGTGCGTCAAGTTGTGTTGT
>CALCXL010000465.1 GCA_937907595.1 uncultured Pseudomonadota bacterium | reverse complement strand
GCCGTTGGTGCGTGCGATGTCCTTGATCAGCTTCGCCCGCTCGTCCAGGCCCCGGGCCACGACCAGGGGCGGGCCGCCCTGCCCCATCTCGTAGCGGACCGCCACGGCGTAGTGCGTGGGGTTGACGATGACGGCGGTGGCGGTGCTGACCTCGGCCACCAGCCGGTTGGCGGACATCTGGTGCATCATCCGGCGCAGCTTCGCCTTCATGTGCGGGTCGCCTTCGCTCTCCTTGTTCTCCCGCTTCATCTCCTCCAGCGTCATCCGCATCTTCCGCATCAGGTTCCACTTCTGGAACGCGAAGTCGGCCAGGCTGAGCACCAGCATCGCCACCAGCAGCGCGCCCACCAGCCAGGCCACCGTCGTGGCCGTGCGGCCCGTGGACTCCGTGAGCCCCACCAGGGACAGCTCGCCGACGTCGCGCACCCGGGGCCCCAGGACCTTCCAGCTGACGGCGGCCACCAGCACGACCTTCGCCATGGCCTTGACCCACTCGGCGGCGGCCTGCGCGCTGAAGATCTTCTGCTGCAGGCCGGAGATGGGGTTCAGCCGCTCGGGCTTGGCCTCCAGGGGCTTCCAGGACCAGTGCAGGCCGACCTGGGCGGGCACGACCAGCAGGGCGGCCAGCACGCCCGCGCCCAGCACCGGCAGGGACATGCGGGCCGCCGCCAGCAGGGCGATGTGGAAGACGCGCTCGGGGTCCTGCAGGTAGGCCTGGGGGGCCAGGGCGCCGTGGGTGAAGAGCTCCCGCGTGAGCTCGCCGGCCGCGGCGCTCATCTGGGGCCACCAGGCGGCCAGGGCGCCGCTCACGGCCAGCAGGACGCCCACCGACGCAAGATCCCGGCTCTGGGCGACCTTGCCGTCGTTGCGGAAGTCGCGACGACGCTTGTCGGTGGGTTCTTCGTTGCGGTCCTGACCGCTGTCCTGTTCGTCGGCCATCGCTCAGTGCACCCCGACCAGGGAGCCGATGAGGCCGCGCATGCCAGCCCCAGCGGAGACCACGGCGGCGGCGAGGGCGGGGATGGCCAGGGCCGTGGCCCAGAGCCCCGCCATGGCGTTGGCGGGCAGGCCGACGGAGAAGTAGATGTTCATCTGCTGGGCGAAGCGCGTGACGAGCGCGGAGACGAGGTTGAGCACCAGCACCGCCGCCACCACCGGCATGGAGATGCGCATGGCGTCGTGAAACAGGCCGCCGACGACGCCGGAGAGGCCCATCCCGGCCGTGGGGAGCAGGATCCCCGAGCCGGGGGGCGCGATGAGGAAGGAGTCGACCAGTCCCAGCAGGATCTGGTGGTGCAGGTCCAGGGCCAGGAAGACCAGGAAGCCGGCCGAGGCCGTGAGCCGCGTGAGCACCAGCGCGTTGCCGCCGCTCATGGGGTCGAACTGGGTGGCGATGCCCAGCCCCGCGTTCATGCCCAGGAACGTGCCGGCGATGTCCAGGACGGACAGCAGCAGGGACGCCGAGAAGCCCATCGCCGCGCCCAGCAGCAGCTCCGACGTGGCGCGCAGGGCCAGCATGGGGCCGTCCCAGGTGACGACGTCGGGGTCCGCGGGGGTGAGGGGGGAGATGACGACCGCCAGCAGCACGGCCAGGGCCACGCGCACCGGCACCGGCACCACCTTCATCTTCAGCAGGGGCGCCGCGTGCAGCAGGCCGGCGATCCGCGCGAAGGCCATGAGGGTGGCGAAGAGGCCCTCGTCGGCGGTGATGCGGAGCTGGAGCAGATCGTCCATCGCTGGGGGCTCAGAGGCCGGAGCCGCGGCTGACCAGGTCGAAGATCATGGCCGTGAAGCGGGCCATGGTGTCGAGCATGAAGGCGGCGAAGACCACCAGCCCGGCGAAGACCACGAGCATCTTCGGCACGAACACCAGGGTCATCTCCTGGATCTGCGTGGCGGCCTGCACGATGGACACGAAGAGGCCGACGGCCATCGCCAGCAGCACCAGGGGACCGGCCACCATGAGGGTGGTCCGCACGCCCTCCTGGGCCAGCATCACTACAAAGTCGGAGTTCATTTGGGGAGGCCTTCCAATGCTCAGGCGAAGGACTGCACCATCGAGCTGACGAGCAGGTTCCACCCGTCGACGAACACGAAGAGGAGCAGCTTGAACGGCAGCGAGATGACCACTGGAGGCAACACCATCATGCCCATGGCGAGCAGGACGGTGGACACCACCACGTCGATGATCAGGAAGGGGATGTAGATGAGGAAGCCGATCTGGAACGCGGTCTTGAGCTCCGAGATCAGGAAGGCCGGCACCAAGGCGTTGGTGGGGACATCGGCCCGGGTTTCGGGGCGACCGGAGCCGCTGAGCCGGATGAAGAGGGCCAGATCGGCCTCGCGGGTGTTGGCCATCATGAAGTCGCGCATGGGGCCCATGGCGGCCGTGACGGCCTCGCCCTCGCTGATGTCGCCGGCGGTGTAGGGGGCGACGGCGAGGTCGTTGACCTGCTCGAAGGTGGGCCCCATGACGAACCACGTCAGGAACAGCGCCAGGCCGACGAGCACCTGGTTGGGCGGGGCCTGCTGGACGCCGACCGCCTGCCGCAGCAGGGAGAAGACGACGATCAGCCGCGTGAACGACGTCATGGACAGCATGATCGCCGGGGCGACCGCCATGAGCGTCAGGGTCATGAGCAGCTTGACGGCGGTGGAGGTGCCGGCGCCGGCGCCGTCCAGGCTCACGGCCAGGGCCGGGCTGTTGGTCAGGTCCTCGGCGAACGCGGTGTCCGCGCCCACGAGGGCCGGCAGCAGGACCATGCCGAGCAGGACCAGCGTGCCCAGGGCGCGCCCGCGGGAGCGGCCGTCCTGCGAGGGGCCGGAGTCGCCGGGGTTGGTGTTGGCGCGAGCGACGGCCTTGCGCTCGGCGGCGGCGGGCTTGGGCGGCGCCTTCGTGGCGTCGGTGCCCACGCCGGTGCGGTCGGAGAGGGGGACGTCGAGGCTGCGCATGCGCGCCAGGACCTCGTCGGCCGCGTTCTTGGCGGCGGCCTGCTCGATGCGCGCCTTCTCGTCCGAGCTCGCGCCCTCCAGCCACCAGGGGGCCTCCGCGGCGGGATCCTCGAAGGCGTCGGCAGGCGCGGCCTGCTGGATCACGGTGCCCTTCCAGGCCTCCAGCAGCTGGTCGACGCTGGGCGGGGGCTCGGCGGCGAGCGGGGCCCGCGCGGCGGTTCGGGGGGCCTGGGCGGCGGCCTCTTCCTGGGCGACCGCCCGGGCCAGCAGCGCGGCGGCGGGGGCCACCGTCACGGCGTCGGCCAGGGAGGCGTCGACAGCCCAGGTGTGCAGGACGTCCATGCGCGCGGGGCTCACGCCCACCAGCAGGCGCACCCCGTCCAGCTCCAGGTCCACCAGGGCCTGCCCGGTGCCCAGGCTGTGCCGGGCCCGCACCACGAAGCCCTCGGCCTCCAGGGCGGCCGCCGGACGCTTCGTCAGCCGAGCCATCAGGGCGCGGCGACCGGCGGGGTGCAGCAGCAGGAAGCCCGCCAGCACCAGGGCGATCAGGAAGACGCTGACGGCCCGCGCCAGGGGATTGACACCGGCCTGGGACGGAAGTGTCGGGGTCTCGACAGCGGGGCGGGGCTGGCCGTCCAGCTCGGCGAGGACCGCGGCCAGCTTGGCGTCGGCGGCGGGGGCCAGGGCCGGCTCCGGGGCGATGGAGGGGAGCGAAACGATGGACGTCGACTCAGTGCCCCCCGGCGCGGCGACCTGGGCGGCGACGACTTCGGCGGCCTTCGACTCCGCCAGCCGGGCGGCCGCGGACGCGGCCAGGGCGGCGGCCGCGGCCTCCTCCTTCGCAGCAGCCAGGACCTTCGCCTGGGCGGCCCGATCGGCCTCCGCCCGGGCTTCCGCAGCGACCTTCGCCTCCGCGGCGGCCTGCTCCTCGGCGGCCGCGAGCGCCGCGGCGGCCGCCTTCTCCTCCGCCTTGCGGGCGGCGGCGGCCTTCGCCTCGCGGACCAGCTCGTCCAGGGCGGCCGGCTCGACCTCGGCCAGGGCCTCAGCCAGAGCCGGAGGAAGGGCGCCATCTGCCGTTTCCGCCGCGTGAGCGGCGGGGGTCAGCAGGGCGAAAAGAAAGAAGGTGCAGGCGGCACGGGTCATGGCGAGGCTCCCGGGATTCCCCGGAGCACGCTGCATGGGCCGTGCCATCGACGCTCCGGAGGGAGCGACGTGGCAGAATCGCGGGATGACTCGGACCCCGCACATCCCCCTCATCGGCGCGCTCCTCCTGAGCTTGAGCGGCTGCGTTCATTCGTCGCCGCCGGCGCTGTACAACGACCTCTGGGACTACGACGCGCCCGCCGATACGGAGGCCCGGTTCCAGAAGCTCCTGCCCGACGCCCCCCGGGAGGGCGTGGACACCGACCTGCAGCTCCGCACCCAGATCGCCCGGGCCCAGGGCCTGCAAGGCCGCTTCGAGGAGGCCTACAGCACCCTGCGCACCGTGGCCCAACGGCTGTCCCCCGCCCCGTCCACCGCCCACGTACGCTGGTTCCTGGAGCACGGGCGGGTCACCAACAGCCGCGGCGACGGGGCCGCAGCCCGACCGGACTTCGAGGCGGCCTGGCAGCTGGCCCAGGCCCTCGCCCTGGACGGCCTGGCCGTGGACGCGGCCCACATGATCGCCATCGCCGCCCCCCAGGAGGCCCCGCTGTGGAACCAGCGGGCCCTGGACCTGGCGGAGGGTTCGAAGGACCCCGACGCCCAGCGCTGGCTCGGCTCCCTGCACAACAACATGGGCTGGGCCCTGCACGAGGCCGGGAAGCACGAGGACGCGCAGCGCCACTTCGAGGCGGCCCTGGCGGCGCGGCTGGAGTTGGGCAACGAGACCAGCGTGTTCGTGGCCCGTTGGGCCGTGGCCCGCGGGCTGCGCGCCCTCGGCCGGCTGGAGGAGGCCCTGGCCGCGCAGGAGGGTCTGGCCGCCGATCGCGACGCCGCCGACGTGCCCGAGGACGGCTACGTCAGCGAGGAGCTGGGCGAGCTGCTGCTGGCCCTGGGGCGCGAGCAGGAGGCGACGGAGCACTTCGCCCGCGCCGCCGACCTGCTGGGCGACGACCCCTGGTTCGCGGAGCATGAGGCCGCCCGCCTGGAGCGCCTGCGGGACCTGGGCTCGCGGGAAGGAGCTTCAGACTGAGCTACGGTGCCCCCATGCGCCTCCTGCTGCCCCTGCTGCTGCTGTCGATGGTGGCCGCGCCCGCGCTCGCGCGTGAGGGCACGGGCGCCGGCGTGAGCCTGGGGGTCGGCGTGGCCGCCTCGTCGCCCTCCCCCGGCCCGGGCCTGCTCGTGGACCTGCCGTCCCTGGAGATCGCCCTGGGGGGAAAGGACCCCCGGCGATCCCAGTTTCGCCTGCGCTGGCACGCCCTCAAGACGGTGTTCGCCGCGGCGCTGGAGCAGCAACTGGAGTTCCAGATCGACGCGATGCTCCTGGCCACCCCCTGCGACTGCGCCCTGGGGGACCACATGATCCGCCCCGTGCTCGGCCCCACCCTCGGCCTGCTCTTCCAGGCGATCCCCGTCGCCCAGACCGTGCAGCCGGGCCTGGTGGCCGGAGGGCGGTTCGGGGCGGAGTACGTGGGCCCCCAGCGACGCATCGGCCTGACCGTCGCCGCGGAGCCGTTCTTCCTGGTCCAGGGGGGCAGCGCGGGGCCGGATCGCACCACGGCGCGCGTCGGCGGCGGGGCCCAGATCGTGGTCGCCATCACCGGGTACCAGGCCCCATGAGGCGCCTCCTGCCCCTGCTGTTGCTCTGCGGCTGCGCCGAGGCCGAGCCGCCGGCCTTCGTGCAGTGGCTTCCGGATCACCCGGTGATCTCCGCCCACCGGGGCGGCGCGCACCTCGCTCCGGAGAACACGATCGCGGCGGTGGTGGAGGCCCAGAACCACGACGTCGAGATCATCGAGATCGACGTGCAGCGCAGCGCCGACGGCGAGCTGATGGTCGTGCACGACCACAGCGTGGACCGGGTCACCGGCGAGGGGGGCGGCTGCGACACCGCGCAGGACACCCAGACCGAGACCTTCGGCAGCGTGCTGGTGCACGACCTCACGGTCGCGGAGCTGCAGGCCTTCGACGCCGGCCGCTGCTTCCTGGACCTGGACGGTGAGGCCTCGTACGCGGGCACGGGGGTGGTGCTGCCCACCCTGCGGGAGATGCTCACGGCCTTTCCCAGCCAGCGCTTCCTGGTGGAGAGCAAGGACCACGAGGCCGAGGCCGCCACCGAGCTGCTGGCCGTCCTGACCGAGCTGGACGCCTTCGATCGCACCTGCGTGCTCGACTTCGACGATGGGTTCGTGGCCACCCTCGCCGCCCAGGCCCCCGAGGGTGCGTGCATCGCCCAGCCCTCCTCGGGCATCCGCTGCTGGTCGACGTCGGGCCTGTTCCCCTTCGGCGGCGGCGGCTGCCCCGACTACGATCTGATGTGGATGCCGCACGAGAACAGCGGCCTCAGCCTGAAGCAGCCCTCCATCGTCGCCGACATCCAGGCGGCCGGCATGCCGGTCTTCATGTGGACCCTCAACGACGCCGCCCTGCTGGCCGAGGTGCTCGCCCTCGGCGTCGACGGCGTCGTCACCGACCGCCCCGACCTGGCGCGCGCCTTGATCGGCTCGCCCGGGGTGGGCGCGTCCAACCGCTGATAGGATCACGGCCATGTCCGTCATCTCCGTGCGCCACGAGCACAACCTGAGCCGAGCCGACGCGCGCGCCCGGGTGGACGCCTTCGAGGACAAGATGTCCCAGTACGGCATCCACCTGGACTGGAACGCCGAAGGCAGCCGGGCCGACATCAAGAACCTGTTCGTGAAGGGCCACGCCGAGCTGGGGGAGGGCTACGTGCTCATCCACCTCAAGCTGGGCATGTTGGCCCGCAGCCAGGTGAACTCGGAGCAGCTGGAGGGCGCGATCCGCCGCCGGTTGGACGCGGCCTTCAGCGACGACGGCGGCCCCGTCACCTGATGGATCGCCCCAGGGGGCTCAACCCCCGCTCGTGACCCGGTGCAGCGCCGCCACCAGCGCCTCGACGCGGTAGGGCTTCTCCAGGATCATCGTCGGGCCCGTCTCCTCCAGGGCCGTGATGGAGTCCCGGCCGGTGTAGCCGCTGGAGATCACCACCGGCAGGCCCGGCCAGCGGCCGCGCAGGGCGGTCGTCGCCTCCAGGCCGTCGACGATGGGCATCTGCATGTCCATCACCACCACGTCCACCGGGCAGTCCCCCTCGGCCTCGTCCATCCAGGCCAGGGCGGCCTCCCCGTCGTCCAGGGTGCGGACCGTGAAGCCCCGGCGCTCCAGGGCCTTGCCCAGGAAGGTGCGCAGCGCGGCCTCATCGTCCACCAGCAGCACGCTCAGGCCCTCGTTCGAGGGGGCTTCGGCCGGCGACTCCGGCCCCGCTCTCGTTGGCGCCCCCACTCCCTCGGTGGGCAGGGAGGAGGCGGCGGCCTCGCGCTGCGTGGGCAGGAGCACCGTGACGCGCGTGCCCTCCCCGACCGTGGAGTGGATGGCGATGCGGCCCCCGCGCCGGGTGACGATGCCGTAGACGACCGCAAGGCCCAGCCCGGTGCCGAG
>CALCXL010000464.1 GCA_937907595.1 uncultured Pseudomonadota bacterium | reverse complement strand
CGAGTCGTCGTCGTTGGGGGCCGCATCGTCGTCGTCCGCGGAGTCGTCGTCGTCGGGGGCTGCGTCGTCGTCGTCGGCCGAGTCGTCGTCGTCGGCCGAATCGTCGTCGTCGGCCGTGGCCGAATCGTCGTCGTCCGCTGCTGAGTCGTCGTCGTCGGCAGCAGCCGAGTCGTCGTCGTCTGCGGAGTCGTCGTCGTCCGCCGTGGCCGAATCGTCGTCGTCGCCCGCCGAGTCGTCGTCGTCGCCCGCCGAGTCGTCGTCGTCGGCTGAGTCGTCGTCGTCGGCCGCCGAGTCGTCGTCGTCCGCAGCGGAGTCGTCGTCGTCGGTGAACCAGTCACGCTCTTCGTCGGCGGAGTCGTCGTCGTCGCCCGCAACCAGCTGGGGGATCAGGAACTGGATGAGCTTGACCGTGTTCCGGTGGTCGGTGGGGCTCTCCACGACGTAGCGCAGAGGCAGGATGGCGGTGGACCACTCGATGGTGTCGCGCTCGCCGGGCTGGCCCAGGTTGGCGAGGTCGATCCGGATGCTGGTGCCGTGGGGACCGTCGGGGAGGAAGCCGTCGAAGCCCTCCAGGTCGACGTCCTCGGGCAGGTCCAGGCTCCAGGTGTGGGTGTGCTGGCTGAGCTCGGGATCGGAGGGGTCCACGGTCAGGGCCGTCACCGTGATCACCGGGGGAGGGAACTGGTCCAGCCGGGCGGTCGGCGGGTCCACGCGCACCGCGAGCACGCGCAGGTTCTCCACCAGGGTCTGGTCGGGCAGGGAGGGAAAGCACCCGCTCAGGCCCAGGGCCACCAGGGCCGTCGCCGCCGTCATCGTCCGCTTCATGTGCTGCTTCATCGCCGCGCCGCCCATCAGAATTCCACCCGCACGCCGAAGTTGATCAGCGGGATGTTGGTGAAGGCCACCGTGGTTCGGTAGTCGTAGGACGGGATCTCGAAGTCCGAGTTCACCGAGCCGTAGATGTTCTGCACGTCGATGTAGATCTCCACCGTGTGCAGCCGCTCGCGGAAGGTCTTGTCCAGGCGGATGTCCAGTTGGTGGAAGGGCCCGCCGCGCCCGGAGTACAGGCCCGCGTACTCGGGCACCCAGATGCCGGCGTCGGCGTAGTAGGTGGAGTCTGCGACCGGGGTGGTGGGCGCGCCCGTCTGCAGCTGGAAGCGGGCGCCGATGGTGACCTCCGCGGGCAGCTTGAACTGCACCAGCGCGGTCAGGCCGTGGCGCCGATCGTGCTGGAAATAGCGCCACTCCTCGTCCTCGAAGTCCCGCCGCTCGGCCCAGGACAGCGAGTAGCCCAGGAAGCCGGTGATGCCGACGCGCTGCAGGGTCCCGAAGCGCGCGAACAGTTCCATGCCGTAGATGCGCCCCACCCCCGAGTTGCTCAGGCCGTTGCCGGGCTCGGGGTCGTCGGTGGAGAAGAGGTCGCCGAAGTCCGCGAAGCCGCCGAACGCCGAGCTGGCCTGGGTGCTGGAGACCACCTGGTGCTCCAGGTACTTGAAGTAGCCCTGCACGTTGACGTCCAGCCAGGGCCCCGGAGCGATCGTGGCGCCGACGTTGACGTGGTACGCGGCCTCGTGGGTCAGGTCGGGGTTGCCGGTGACCTCGTTGAGCTCCTCACTCGAGGGCGCCTGGGCGTAGGTCCCGCCGGCCACGCTGAAGCGCAGCTGCTTGATGGGCTCGATGCCGAAGCGCGCGCGCAGGCCGGGCACCGCCTCCTGGATGGAGTCGAAGTAGTCGAAGCGGAACTCGGGGGTGATCGACAGCACCTTGTCCGGGCGGAACGTGGCCCCGGCGTAGGCGCCCACCCAGGCGCGGACCTCCTGCTGGCTGCCGGTGAGGTTCTCGTTGGCCCCGGCGTTGACCTGGGGGCCGCTGTCCTCGCGGGTGGGGGTCGGCACGTTGCGGATCTGGGTCAGCGAGTCGATCTCCAGGATCGCGCCGGCGGCGAACTCCAGCCAGGGCGTGGCCGGCAGGGTGACGTCGTCCGCGAAGTGGAAGGTGACGTGGTTGTCGGTGGTGTTGAAGGCGTCGGTGAACTGCAGCTCGTTGTCCCAGAAGGTCAGGGCGAGGTGCGCGCGGTTCTTGAAGCCCCACTTCGCCGTCATGTCGCCCTTCAAGTAGAAGCGGTGCATGTCCGTCTGCAGGTGGAAGAGCAGGCCGTTGGGGTCGTCCTCGTCCTCGGCGCTGCGCAGGAGCTCCATGCCGTCGATGGTGCCGATGTAGCCCAGACCCAGCTTCAACCAGGGCGTGGGGTCGGCCTCGAACATCACCTGCTGGTCTTGATAGAAGGGGGAGACGGCGAAGTCGACGTCTGCGATCTCGTTGATCAGGGGCCCCAGGATCAGCTCGAAGTACGAGCGTCGGATGCCGACGTAGAAGCGCGACTTCTTGGTGATCGGCCCCTCGATGCTGGCCGAGGCCTCGCCGATGCCGGGGTCGATGTGCCCGCGGATCCGGTCGCTCTTGGGGCTGCGCAGGGTCAGGCCGACGACGCCGCCGGTCAGGTCGCCGTAGCGCGCCTCCACCGCCGCGGGGCGCAGGAAGGCCGAGTCGATGATGCGGTCGCCGGTGACCGACTGGTTGGTCATGGAGTGGTAGATGATCGGCACCGGCAGGCCGTCGAGGTACAGCACGCTGTCCTCGGCGCTGGCCCCACGGAGCACCGGGGCCTGGGCGTCCGCGCTGGCGGCGAACTGCTGGGCCGTGTGCACCACGCCGGGCAGGGAGCGGATCGCCGCCATGGGGTCCCGCCCCGCGCCGGGCATCTTCTTGAGCTGATCGCCCGACAGCACCCGCTCGGGAGCGTCGTTGCTGCGCCGCGCCACCACCACCGTCTCCGGCACCCCCGTGGGGCGGATCCGGTAGACCACCTGGCGGTTCACGTTCTCCGGCAGCCGCTCGATGTACTTCTCCAGGCGGTAGCCGCCGGAGCCCAGGGAGACGACGTACACGCCCGCAGGCACGTCCGGCAGGGTGAAGGTGCCGTCCTCCGCCGCCGTGGCCGTCGCCACCGCCTCGTCGGCCAGGTCGTAGTCCTCCGCCTTCCACTCGTCCTTCTTGGCCTTGGTCCAGCGGTCGAGCACGCCGCTGTCGTCCTCCAACTCCACGTTGGTGTCGTCGCCTTCGGGGGCGCCTTCGCGGCGCTCCTCGGGGGGCTTGAGGGTCGCGGCGTACAGGCCGATGTCGATGAAGCCGACCGCCTCCCGGCTGCCCTTGACCTCCACCTTGCCGCTGATGGACGACAGGAGGATCGGCGGGGCCTCGGGGGGCGGGGGCAGGAAGACGATGGGGTACTCGAGGGTGACTTCGACGGCCTCGCCGGCCAGCTGCGCGGGGTGAAAGAGCAGGTTCTTCGCTGCGAGCAGGGCCGCCGCGTCCAGGGCGTCGTTGCCCGAGCCGGTGGCCACCTGGGCGTCGGAGACGGCGCCGTCGACGCCGATGACGATGAGGACCATCACCTCCTGCGCGTCGCCGCCGGGCTCCAGCGTGCCCTCGGGCAGGGGCACCGACACGCTGCGCAGCAGGATGGGGAACGACGCGCTGGGGGCGGCGTCGGTGGAGTCGCCGGCGCCAGGGGGCGGGTCGGCGGGGGGCTCCTCCGCGCTCACGGGGGCGGCGATGAGCAGGGTCAGGGCAACGATCCAGGTCCGCATGCAGCGAACGGTAGCCCAAGGGGCAAGACCTCACCCTGCGGCTCGCGCCGAGAAGCGACGGCGCCCGCGATCGAGGCCCCCGGGGTCGGGGGGACGCGGCGGTCGCCTCTGCTACATTCCGGGCCCAACCGGAGACCTTCATGCACGGCATGACCCTCACGCAGCACATCCGCGCCGCCCAGCTCACGCACCCCGGGGCGAAGGGCGAGCTCAGCTCCCTGCTCACCCAGATCGGGGTCGCGGGCAAGATCATCTCCAGCAAGGTCAACATGGCCGGTCTGGTGGACGTCCTGGGCTCCACCGGGGTGGTCAACGTGCAGGGGGAGGTCGTCCAGAAGCTGGACGAGGTGGCCGAGGAGACGGTGCAGGACATCGTCGGCCGATCGGGCCACGTCTGCGCCCTGCTGAGCGAGGAGCGCAAGTCGGTCCTGGAGATCCCCGCGCCCTACCGCGGCGACTACATCGTCGCCTACGACCCCTTGGACGGATCGTCGAACATCGACGCCAACGTCTCCATCGGGACCATCTTCGGCATCTTCCACAAGAAGTCGCTGGACCCGGAGGTGACGCGCGCGGACTGGATGCGCCCGGGCCGGGAGATGGTGGCGGCCGGCTACATCCTCTACGGCAGCTCGACCGTCTTCGTGTACACCGCGGGCGACGGCGTGCACTGCTTCACGCTGGATCCGGGCGTGGGCGAGTACATCCTGTCCATGGAGAACCTGCGGCTGGACGGGCGCTGCAAGGTGCTGTCGGTCAACCACTGCAACGGGCCCTACTGGGAGCCCTGGGTGCACGACTTCGTGGGGCAGATCCTGGCCCGCAACGACGACGAGAAGCGGCGGGTCAGCGGCCGACACATCGGCTCCCTGGTGGCCGACTTCCACCGCAACCTGATGTACGGCGGCGTCTACCTCTACCCCACGGACTCGCGGCAGCCGAAGGGCAAGCTGCGGCTCTTCTACGAGGCCAACCCCCTGGCGATGCTCGTGGAAGAGGCCGGCGGCGCCGCGTCCGACGGTCGTCAGCGCATCCTGGACGTGATGCCCGACGAGCTGCACCACCGCACCGCGCTCATCGTGGGCAACAAGACCGAGGTGGAGCTGGCCGAGGCCTGCGTGGCGAAGTACGAGGGCAAGGGGCCCGCCGCGCCGTAGGGCGCCACGCTCGCGACGGCCTGAGAGCCGGTCGCCCGGCAGCCTCAGAGCCGGTCGCCCACCAGCTGCAGCAGGACCGACGAGGCCGGAGTCACCTGGGGTGGGAAGAGGTCCAGGATCGCCTGCTGATCCTCCGCGCCCAGCTTCTTCAGGGCCTTGACCGCGGCGGCCACGGCGTCGCTGACTTCCCCGCTGCGGCCGGCGATGGCCAGGGTGACCGCGGCGTTCAGGGCGCCGACGTCGGCCTGGCGGGCGTCGGAGGCCTCCTGGGCGCGGGCCAGCGCCCGGGCGTCGACGTCGCGCTTCCGGGACTCCCGCAGGGCGGTGGTGGCGGCGCGCTGCCAGGCGTCGATGGCGTCGACGTAGCGCAGGAAGAGGGCGTCGGTGACCACGTCGCGCAGGGCGGCGTCGGCGGCGGCCACGGCCTTCACGGCCGGGCCCGTCTTGCGGCCCTGGAGGAGCTCCTGGCGCTGCTGCTCGGCCTGCGCCTTCAGCGTCGTCGCCCGGCGGGCGGCGGCCAGCATCTCCGGGACCTGGGCGCAGCGGCGCTCAACGCCCCAGCCCTGCGACGCCACCGCCGCCAACTCGTTCCAGCCCCCGGGCAGCAGGGGCAGCGTCTCGGATCCGTAGGACTCGGCGTGGTCGTGCACGGCGGCGGCGTGGGCGCGGATCCCCTCCAGAAGCGCTCCGCAGCGCGCGATCGCCGGCTCCAGCACGGCCTCGCCCACCCGCGACGTGCCGGTGGCGTCCAGCAGGTCCGCTCGCTCGGAGGCCAGCTCCTGCGCTCGCAGGGCCAGGGCCTGGAGCTCCTCCCCGTGGGCCTCTTCCCAGGCGGCGCGGTGCTCGAGGCGCATTTGGGCGTCGGCGGCGGCCTGCTCTTCGGCGGTGGGCGTGGGGGCGGGGGCCGGCGCCGGCGCGCGGGGGGTGGCGCAGCCCATCAGCAGGCAGAGGACCCAGAGGCTGCGCATGGGGCTCCGATCGACGACGGGGGACCCGGACCGGGCTCGCGTCGCCGCGGGGTGCGCGGGGGACGGTGGTGGGCGCGGGATCAGGGCAGGAGCCCCACCACCATGGCGCCCTTGAGGTCCTGGCCGAGCATGGGCACCACAGCCACCGGCGCCTTGCGCGCTCGGCGGTGGGCCAGGGGGGTGAGGATGCCGATGGCGGTGCCCAGGATCGCGCCGGCGATGACGTCGGTGGGGTGGTGTTTCGCGGCGACCACGCGCAGGACGGCGACGCTGGAGGCGCCGGCGAAGGACGCGCCCCAGAGCAGGGCCAGGCCGGCGGGGCGATCGGGGTGCTTGAGGGTGTAGAGCATCGACCAGACGGCCGCGGCGGTGAAGGAGGCCGAGGTGTGGCCCGACAGGAAGGACTTGGACGAGTCGGGCAGCCCCTGCCGCCGCTCCAGATCGGCCCGGAGGTCGCCGTCGAGCACGTCGGCGGGGTCCAGGTAGGCCAGGGGGCGGGGGCGCTGGGCGGTGAACTTGATCAGCTCGGTGAACAGGGCGTTGATGGCCATGGCCTCCCCGTAGACCAGGACGTCGCTGCCGAAGCGTCGACCGAAGTGCTTCCCGCGCGCGCGGCTCTCCACCGCCGACTCGATGAGGTGGTCGATGAGGGGCAGCGTCATCATCGTCACCCAGGCGATGTCCGAGGCCTGGGCCACGTCGGGGCGCAGCGTGTCCAGCGCGGCCAGGTCCAGGGGGTTGAGGCCCGCGCGGCTGGGCAGGTAGCCGGCCGGATCGGGGTTGATGGCGCCCGCCGCGAAGAAGGCCATCGGCAGCGATGCGGCGAAGAAGATCGGCAGATCGATGTCCAGGCGGACGTTGAGGGGGTGGTCGAAGGAGGCCACGTCCGTGGTCTCCGGCGCGGGGTCGACCGCCGGCAGGGAGGGTTCGGCGGCCCCGGCGGGGGTGGCGGCCAGGAGGACGGAGCACAGGAGGAGCAGGCGCATGGACGCATCATTCCAGAACGCGAGGTCGGCTCCCCCCTGCTCGCGCTGGTTCGTGCCGTTCCCGACCGCCTGGTTCGCGGGCCGCTGACTGGGTAGGGGGGGAGCGCATCGCAGGGGTCGGGCCTGAGAACGCTGGTAGGCTCCCACGTTCTCAGGAGGTGTGGCGTGGGTTCTACTGGGCATCAGGTCGACATCAGCTACCACCAGTGGATGCTGCAGGACGAGGTCCGCAACGACGCGCTGGCGGCGATGGTGGAGGCGCTGGTGCGTCCCGGCGACGTGGTCGCGGACCTTGGCACCGGCACGGGGATCCTGGCGGTGCTGGCCCGGCGAGCGGGGGCGGCGCGGGTCTACGCGGTGGACGCCAGCCCCATCGTGCGGCTGGCGCGGCAGATGGCGGCCGACAACGGCGTGGACGGGATCACGTTCATCGAAGGGGACATCGCCCAGGTGGAGCTGCCCGAGCCCGTCGACGTCGCCTTCTCGGAGTGCCTGGGCAACGTCGCGTTCGGCGACGCGATGTTCGGCGCGCTGGGCACCTTCGCCCGCCGCTGGATGAAGGCGGACGGGCGGTTGGGGCCGTCGCAGGTGCGGGTCTTGGGCCAGCCCATGGACGCGCGGCTCAACTGGCGGCCGGCGACCTTCTGGCAGACGCCCTGGCGCGGCTTGGACCTGTCCGCCTTCGCCCAGGGGGACTCGGAGGTCGTGCGCGTGATCCGGGCCGTGCCGGCCTTCCTGTACGCCGAGCCGCAGACCCTGCTCGCCTTCGATCCCTGGAACCGGGCCGAGACCTACGACGTCTCCGCGGAGTGGACCCTGGGCAAGGACCGGGTGGTCAACGCCGTCTGCGCCTGGTTCGACGTGGACTGGGCCCCGGGGGTGACGATGTCGACGTCGGCGCCCTCCCCTGAGACGCACTGGAGTCAGGCGATGTTCCCGCTCCCCCAGCGCGAGGCGTCCGCCGGCGATCGGCTGGAGCTGCGGATCGCGATCGCGTTCGGCGAAGGCGAAAAGCCGGCCTACCGGTGGGTGGGCACCTGGCGATCGCCGGACGGAACGATCATCGAACGGCACGAATGCAAGGATTTCGAGCACTTCGGACCTTCGATGGACAGCGACGCCTCGGTGTGAAATACAAGGACCTCATCAAGCCCTCCGGGAGTTCCATGCCGATCCAGGTCGAAGGCCGCGCAATCTCCCTGTCCCTGGCCGCGCCGGAGGGGGGCGCCGCCCTGAGCCTGCACGACGGCGATCGCGAGATCTGGAGCGGCACGGTGCAGGACGCCCTTCGTCTGCGCATCGATGGCGCGGAGTGGGCCATCCCCGAGCCGCTGACCGACCTGCTGTCGATCCAGCTCCCCGATCTGGACAAGTACACGACGGAGGCCTTCAACCCCCTCGCCACGGGCTTCATGTCCCTGGCCACGCTGCGCATCGACAAGGCGAGCGGTCGCGGCCGCTGGATCGGCCCGTCGGCGGTGTCCGGGCAGATGCTGCCCATGAACATCATGGCCGGCACGATCCACTACGCGCAGTCGGTGTTCGAGGGCAGCAAGGTCTTCTTCTGCCGCGCCGGGGAGGGTGTGCAGGCGCGCATGTTCCGGCCCCGCCGCAACGCCGCCCGCATGTGGCGCAGCGCCCTGCAGATGGGCATTCCCCTGGACCTCAGCGACTTGGACGGCACCGCGCTGACCGCCGAACGCTTTGAGGATCTGTACCTCGGGATGGTCCGTCAGGCGGTGCACGCCAACCTGGGCGCGCTCTTCGGCCACGGCTTCGAGCCCCTGGACACGTCGTCCCCCGACTTCAAGTGGAACGAGACGCCGCCGTCGGTGTACGTGCGTCCCGTGCTGTTCGCCACCGGCCCCGTGCTGGGCGTCAAGCCCGCCGATCACTACACGCTGGGCGTCTACATCACGCCGGTGGGCAAGTACCGGGCGGACCTGGTGCTGCGCATCGAGCGGGACCACCCGCGCGCGTTCAAGGGCGGCACCGGGGCGGCGAAGGCGTCGTGCAACTACGCGCCCACGCTGCCGATGATGAAGGCCCTCAAGGCCAACAAGTCCCACCCGCCCGCGGGCGCCGTGTGGACGGACCTGTACGACGACATCCTCTTCGTGGACGCCGACGGCCTGATCGAGGAGATGGGCGGCGCCAACTTCTTCGTCATGCGGCAGGAGGGGGACCGGATCTCCCTGCGCTCGCCGGTGTCCTTCGACGAGGACCCCACGGCGGACACGATCCTGCCCGGCATCACGCGCAGCTCGGTGCTGGCCCTGGGCCGGCTCCTGGGCCTGGACGTGCGGGTGGAGGACGTGGCGTTGAACGAGCTCCTCGAGCTGGCGCCGCAGGACGCCCGCCGCACGGTCGTCTTCACCACGGGCACCGCGGCGGGCATCGCCCCCGTCATCGCCCTGCTCGGACCGAAGCGGGAGACCTGGCGCTTTGCGGTCTGGGACGACATCGACGACCCCAGCCGGCTGCGCAAGCTGGACGCGGATCCGGTCGAAACGTCGTCGGCGTTGGAGGCGGCCCACCAGCTGCGCTCGGTGCTGTTCCGCGTGCAGCTGGGCGACGTCGCCGGCCTGCGTGAGGTCGCTGGAGCCCGCGCTGATGCGATCCTGGCCTACGCCGACGAGCAGGGCTGGCTGGAGACCTTCGCGATCAGCTGAGGGATCCCGCAGGGGTCCTGCGCTCGTTCGCGCTCACGGGGTCCGTCGGGACCGCGCCGTCGGCGTCCTGATCAGCCGTTGAAGAGCACGACCTCGGTGACCCGGCCGCGCCGTTTGGCGTTGCTGTTCACGTTGCGGCGGGCCAGGACGATGTCCAGGTCGATGCCCGGCTCGTCCAGCAGATCGGCGTAGAGCTCCCGGGTGACCGGGGTGTCGGCGTTGGAGAGCAGGAAGCGGGCTCCCCGGCGGTGCGCTCGGACCAGGGCCTGGGCCAGGCGGCGCTGCTCCTCGGGGCCGAAGCCTCCGGCGGTGTAGGCCGTGAAGTTGGCGGTGGCGTTCAGCGGCACGTAGGGCGGATCCAGGTAGACGAAGTCGCCCTCGTCCGCGTCGTCGATCATCGCCTCGAAGTCGGTGTGCCGAAGCTCCACGCCCTGCAGGGCCTCGCTGCAGCCCGGCAGGTTGTCCCGGTCGCAGATCGTCGGGTTGCTGTACCGACCGAAGGGCACGTTGAAGAGGCCCTTGCTGTTGACGCGGTACAGGCCGTTGAAGCCCGTCTTGTTCAGGAAGATCGTCCGCGCCGCGCGCTCGATGAGCGGCAGGTCGGTGCGCTCCCAGCCCCGCACGTCGTAGTAGTAGTCCTTCTCGTAGCGATGCCGCTCCAGCTCATCCATCACCTCGTCCAGGTGATCGCGCACCGCCGTGTAGCAGTCGATGAGCTCGTCGTTCGCGTCCGCGAGCACCGCCTGCTCTGGCAGGTGCGAGAAGAACATCGCCCCGCCGCCCAGGAAGGGCTCCAGGTACCGGTTGTAGTCCTCCGGCACCCAGGCCGCGAGCTGACCGAGCAGCTGGCTCTTCCCGCCGACCCACTTCAGGAAGGGACGCGGGCTGCTCCGCCGTGCTGGAGCGCGGCGGAGGAGGGGCGCCGTGTCGGCGCGAACGATGGAGACGGCACGGGAGTTGGCGCTCATGGGAGCCGAGATTATCCCAGGAAATCAGGATGTTCTAGAGAACTACCATTCATGCGCCAGCATTGGCGCAGCCGAGGGAGCCAAGTGCCTGAGAACGCGCGGCTTTCGGTGAGTTCCTTTTTTACCGTATTTGCGCCAATGCTGGCGCAGGGCTCGTGGTGGGAGCACATGGCAAACTCGGAAACCGCCAG
>CALCXL010000463.1 GCA_937907595.1 uncultured Pseudomonadota bacterium | reverse complement strand
TGGTAGTCGCCCAGCTTGTCGTAGACGAAGTGGCAGGAGGAGCAGCCGGAGCTGCGGTAGAGCCCGGCGCTGTTGTTGCGCGGGTAGCCGGCCTGGTGGCAGGTGTTGCAGTTCTTGCTGAGGTACGAGCGGTAGGCCAGCTCCTTGAGGGTGTCGTCGTCGGGCACGCCGTCGGCGAAGATCGCCTCCACTTCGGGGTGGTCGGCCGGCACCAGCGTCTCCAGCTCGCAGACGGTGCCCGGGTTCAACACGGGGTCGCAGTCGGGGTCCAGGGCGGCGATGGAGCCCACGTGGGCGTCGCGGTCGTCCTGCACGCCGGCCAGCAGCAGCGTGGGCCAGTAGTGGCCGGCGTTGGTGGCCATGACCGAGTTGGGCACGGTGTCGACGTGGCCCTCGTGGCAGGTGCCGCAGGTCTCCCCCGCCACGCGCAGGTCGCCGGGGTTGATGAACTTCAGGTAGCTGGGATCCAGGGCGTCCAGCTGGTCCGGCGCGAAGTCCTTGATGAAGCCTTCGGGGGCCGGGGGCAGGTTGGCGCGGATGGACGCCCAGTTGGCCGGGATGGCGACGTGCGCCGTCTCCTGGTCGGTGGAGGTGCCGTCGCCGCCGTGGCAGGCCGTGCACTTGGTCGGCGCCACGAAGGGCGCGTGGGCGGCCTCGATGGGGTCGTGGCAGCTCATGCAGCCGTCGCGTTCGTGCCCGGGGCCGAACTGCTCGCAGGCCGTCAGGGACAGCGCCGCCATCAGGAGCAACAGGATCTTCATCATCGACTCAGGTTGATGGTGACCGGCAGCACGACCGCCGCCGAGGGGCCCTCGTGGGTGGTGACGCCGACCTCCAGATCGACGACGTCGCCGTTGATGGCGATGAAGTCGTCCAGGGTGGGGAACTGCGCGCTGTCGAAGCCCACGACCACGTCCGTGATCAGGCCGCCGTCCTCGCTGGAGCGGCAGCGCAGGGGCGCGTTGGCGCTGAGGAAGGTGCCCTTGAGCTCGCCGTCGATGCTCACGTCCAGCTGCACGTCGGCCAGGGTGTCCTCGTCCGCGGGCAGCCCGTCGGTGGCGATGAGCACGGTCACGCCGAAGCCGCCTTGGGGGGCGCTGCGCAGGGGGACCTCCTGGTTGTCTTCGTAGGGGACGAAGGCTCCGCCCACGCCGTCGCCCAATCGGATCGCGGGCGCGTCGCTGGTGGCGCAGAGATCGGCGGCGCAGCCGAACAGGGGCAGGGCGAAAAGGCACAGCAGCAGGCGCATCGGTCACTCTCCTAGCCCCCGCATGGTGTCGAATGCCGGGCCGCAGCGCAAAGGGTGTTCTGCGGTCGCGGCGACGGCCCGCCCGTGAGGGCCCGCGCTCCTTCGGTGAGCGTTGGTGTGCGCCGTCGCTCCGACCGGGGGGCGGGTGCTACCTTCGGCCCGCACTCGGAGGTCCTCATGCGCGCCCTGTTCCTGCTCCCGCTCGTCGTCCTGCTCGGCTGCGACGCCGCGGCCACCGGCTCCACCCTGGCCGACTGCGCCACGGACATCGGCACCGACGCCCACAGCTTCCTGCAGACCTACTTCCTCTGCGTGGACGCCTCCGCCTCGGGGGACGGCGACGCCCTGTCCTCGGACGGCCTGCCCCCCCACGAGTCGCCCTACTGGGGCGAGGGGCACGCGATGTACGTCGCCTTCGACGACCGCGGCGGCACCCACTTCCAGAACCCGAACACGATCGGAACGCAGAACATCGCGTTCACCATCCCCTCGGATCCCACCCCGCAGGCGGGCCTGACGATCACCGACGCGCTGGTGGACACCACCATGCAGACCAGCGACTTCGAGTACCGCGGCGGCCCCGTGGGGCTGGCCCTCAACGGCGTGGCGATGTTCGCGGCCATGGCCGCCCCCGGCGACGACATCTACGACGAGGCCTTCACCTTCGACCTCTACGAGGGCCACCCCGCCGGCGAGCAGTACCACTACCACTGGCACAGCCAGGGGCCGCTGGAGGTGCTGGAGGAGAAGGGCCTGACGGCGTCGGTGACGCCGGGCGAAGGCGACGTGGAGGTCTACGGGATGATGTGCGACGGCACCGTGGTGCTGGGCTGCACCGAGCTGGACGGCGCGGCTCCGGACACCTCGGACTTCGACGCCCAGAACGGCCACCTGCACGATCTGGACGACGGCACCACGCTGCACTTCGTCGACCGCTACCACACCCACGTCTGCGCGGACCTGGGGCTCTTCGAGCTCTTCCCGGAGATCGCCTACTACGAGCCGACAGGGTGCTGAGGCCGCTCCTCCTGCTGGCCCTCGCCGCCCCCCCGGCCGGCGCCCACGGCCCGTTGCCCGAGGTGCTCTCCGCCCACGGCGATCCCCCGGTGTCCCTGCGCACCACCCACGGGATCCTGCGCAAGGACAGCCACTGGCGGTGGATCTGCCCCGACGTCTTCGCCCCGGCCCTGAGCGGCGCCCCCTTGCCCCTGGACTCGGGACGCCTGCTGGTGGGAACCACGGACGGCCTGCGCTTCACCGACGACGGCTGCTCCTGGTCCCGGGCGGAGGGCCTGGAGGGCTACGTCGCCCAGCTGGAGCAGGAGGAGGACGGCGCGCTCTGGGCCCTGTCCCCCGCCGGGCTGATGGCCTCGGCCGACGAGGGCGCCACCTGGACCCTGGCCGATCCCGTGGACCCCGGCGCGTCCCTGCGGGCCTTCGTGCGAACGGGCCCCGATGCCTTCGCGGTGGCGGGCTGGTCGACGGAGGACGCGCCGGCGCTGTGGGTGGGCGTGCTCGGGCTGCCGTGGCTCCAGCTGCCCGTGCCCTTCGATGTCGGCCAGCTCATGGAGCCCCTGGGCCTGGGGCCCGAGGGCGACGCCTGGTTCAACTACCCCGTGCGCGGCATCGGCACGGTCTTGCGGGTCTCCGCCGCCGGCGAGGTGGAGGAGGTGGTGCGCGACGTCGGCGACGTGGGCGGCCTGGTGGTGGAGGGCGGGCTACCCCACCTGGGCACGCGCGACGGGATCCTGCGCTCGGACGACGGGGGCGCCACCTGGCAGCTCCTCGACGACGCCGGCCTCAACGGCTTCACGAAGGACGGGCACGGCTGGCTGGGCTGCATGGACGCCCTGGCCGGCCGCGGCGCCGTGGCGCGCTGGCACGAGGAGGGTTGGGAACCGGAGATCGAGCTGGGGGAGGTCGCGGGGCCCCCCGAGTGCCCGGCGGACGCCGTCGGCTCCACGGACTCCTGCCAGGGTCAGTGGGAGGAGGTGCTCGCCGCCTTCGAGCGGGGCATCGATCCGCCCGGCACCCAGGCCCCGCCGGTGGAGGACGAGGCGCCCGTCGGCTGCTCGCAGGGTGGGGGGGCGTCGGCGTGGGGGCTGCTGCTGTTGCTCGTCGGACGGCGCCGCGATCAGGCGTCCTCGTCGTCCCGGGCGGCCAGCTTCGCCGAGGAGGCCGACAGCTCGAACCAGCCGCTCCGGTAGAACCCGTAGAGCAGGCCGATGGTGGTCAGCGCCATCACCGCCATGAGCACCGGGTAGCCGTAGGGCTGCCCCAACTCGGGCAGGTTCCAGGGCGAGGCCGTGTCGAAGTTCATGCCGTACAGCCCGGTCAGGAAGCTGAGCGGGAGGAAGATCGTGCCCACCAGGGTCAGGGTCCCCATGATCTCGTTCATGCGGAAGCTGACCGAGGACATGTAGCCGTCCATCAAGCCGCCCACCTGGTCCCGGTACGACTCGGTCAGGTCCAGGATGCGCAGGGAGTGGTCGAAGACGTCGCGCAGGTAGGGCCGGGTGCCCGGCTGGATGAAGGGGACGTGGTCGCCCTGCAGCGTGGCGACGGCGTCGCGCATCGGCCAGATCGCTCGACGCAGGCCCAGCAGCCGCCGCCGCGCCCGCTTCACCGCCAGCAGCGTGGCCTGGGTGGGGCGCTCCAGGATGCGCTCCTCCAGATCGTCCAGATCGTCGCCGAACACCTGCAGCAGGGGGAAGTAGTGATCGACCACCGCGTCGATGAGGGCGTAGGCCAGGAAGTCGGCGCCGGCCTCCCGGATCAGGGGGCGGCTGGCGCGCAGGCGGTGGCGGATGGGGTCGAAGGGGTCGCCCAGCACCTCCTGCACCGTGATGACGAAGCCCTTGCCGAAGACCAGGTTGAGCTGCTCCTCCTCCAGCGTGTGCCCGTCCTCGCCCCAGTGCTGCAGGCGGAGCACGACGTAGACGTGGTCGGAGTAGATCTCCACCTTGGGGCGCTGGTGGGGGTTGGCCATGTCCTCCAGCACCAGGTGGTGGATGCCGAAGTCCTGCTCCAGCGAGGACAGCAGCTCCCCGCTGCCCAATCCGTTGAAGTTGATCCACAGCACGGGCCAGCGGCCGACCAGATCGCCGAGGGCCGAGTCGTCCGCCGCGTCCAGCTCAACGCACTCCGTCGGCCCGTAGCCGAAGACGTGGACCTCCGGCGCGGGCGCGTCGGGGGGCAGCAGCAGCGTGCCCGGCGGGAGGCCGGGGGTCTTCGCCTGGCGGCGCTTGCGGGGGTGCTTGCTCATGGACTCCTCTGCGGCCGGTCTGGGTCCAGCCTACTCGCTGATCGCTCAGGGTTCTGGCGCGCCCGCAGTCCAGGTACAAGGCCGGCTGGCCGGACCGGGAAGAGCGAGGCGCGCTCGGGGGTTCGGCCGGCGTCTTTTCCGGGAGCCCCCATGAGCCTGTACCGCCGCCTCTTCGCCGTCCTGCCCCTGACCCTGGTGGTGCTGGATCAGATCACGAAGGCCTGGGTCCGCGATCGCCTGCCCACCGACGGGCGGGGACCCGACGCGCGCATCGACGTCATCGACGGCTTCTTCCGCCTGGTGCACCGGGAGAACCCCGGCGCCGCCTTCGGGATCTTCCGGGACTTCGAGCACAAGGCCATCCTCTTCGCCGTGGTCATCCTCGCCATGACGGTGGCCGTGGTGTGGATGGCGCGGCAGCTCAAGCCGGGGCAGGGGGTGCTGGCCGTGGCGCTGTGCTGCATCCTGGCCGGTGGCTACGGCAACTTCATCGACCGCGTGGTCTTCGGCACCGTCACCGACTTCCTGGAGTTCCGCGCGTCGGGCGCCTTCGCCCAGTGGACTCGTCAGGTCGTCGGCACGTCGGTGTTCCCCCAGTTCAACGTCGCCGACATCTGCGTGAACGTCGGCGTGGCCCTGTTCGTGGTGCACACGCTCTTCTTCGAGCGGCGCACGGGGGGCGACGACGTGTCGTAGTTTCCGGTCGGTGGGCTGGAGGGAGCCGCGGCGCGACGCACCCTTTGGTACAGTCCGCGACCCTCGCGCGCGGGCGCGCTGACAACCCCGGAGTCCACCATGCCGACTGCCTCCTTCTGGCCCCGAACGCACACCTGCGGCGCGCTCCGGATCGACGACGAGGGCGCCGACGTCACGCTCAACGGGTGGGTCGAGTCCCAGCGCGCCATGGGCGGGCTGATGTTCGTGCAGATCCGCGACCGCTACGGCGTCACCCAGGTGGTCATCGACCAGGCGGAGGGCGTGTCCGAGGCCCTGTTCGACGTGGCGAAGTCCCTGCGCAACGAGTTCGTCATCGCCGTGCGCGGCGTGGTGCGCGGCCGCGACGACAAGCAGCGCCGGGGCGGCGTGGGCGACATCGAGCTCGTCTGCCGGGACCTGCAGCTCGTCACCCGGAGCGAGGCCCTGCCGATCACGCTGGAGGGCAAGGCCGCGGCGTCCGAGGAGCTCCGGCTCAAGTACCGCTACCTGGACCTGCGCCGGCCGAACCTGCAGAACAAGCTGATGCTGCGGCACCAGGTCACCCTGGCCACGCGCAACTACTTCGACGAGATGGGCTTCCTGGACGTGGAGACGCCCATCTTGACGAAGTCGACGCCGGAGGGCGCGCGCGACTACCTGGTGCCCTCGCGCGTGCACCCCGGGGAGTTTTACGCGCTCCCCCAGAGCCCCCAGATCTTCAAGCAGATCCTCATGCTCAGCGGCTACGACCGCTACATGCAGATCGCCCGCTGCTTCCGCGACGAGGACCTGCGCGCCGACCGCCAGCCCGAGTTCACCCAGGTGGACATCGAGATGGCCTTCACCACCCAGGACATCCTCTTCCCGATCATCGAGAAGTGGGTCGCCTCCGTCTTCAAGCAGTTCAAGGGCATCGACCTGCAGCTGCCGATCCCCCGGCTGACCTACGCCAGCGTGTTGGAGCACTACGGCGTCGACCGGCCGGACCTGCGCTTCGGCCTGAAGATGGCGACGGTCAACGACGTCGTGGCCGCCACCGAGGCGGCGCCCTTGCGCGGCGCGCTGGACCTGGAGGACGGCTGCGTCAAGGCGCTGTGGGTGCCCTGCGACCCCGCGGCGCTGTCGCGCAAGAAGATGGACGCGCTGACGGAGATCGCGAAGCAGTTCGGCCTGGGCGGCCTGCTGTGGGGCAAGGTCGACGGGGACAACGTCTCCGGCGCCATCGCCAAGTTCTTGTCCGCCGAGGAGCGGGCGGCGATCGTCGGGCGGCTCTCCGAGCTCAACGGCACCGACCCCTCAGCGCCGGGCGTGCTCATGCTGGCCGCCGCGCGCGTGGGGCAGGTCAACGACGCCCTGTCCCGCATCCGCGTGGCCGTGGCGAAGGAGCTGGAGCTCATCGAGGAGGGCGTCTTCGCCTTCGGCTGGGTGGTGGACTTCCCGCTGTTCGGCTGGAGCGAGGACGAGGAGCGCTGGGACCCGCTGCACCACCCCTTCACCGCGCCCATCCCCGAGCACATGGGCATGGTCGAGTCGGCGCCGGGGGAGGTCATCTCCGACGCCTACGACCTGGTCTGCAACGGCTACGAGCTGGGCGGCGGTTCGATCCGAATCCACGATCCAGGCGTGCAGGCCTCCATCTTTCGGGCGATCGGCCTGACGGAGGAGGAGGCGGAGCACAAGTTCGGCTTCCTGTTGGAGGCGCTGCGCTACGGCACCCCGCCCCACGGCGGCATGGCCTTCGGCCTGGACCGGATCGTGATGCTGCTGGCGGGCACGGACGCCATTCGCGACGTCATCGCCTTCCCCAAGACCACGGCCGCCTCCTGCCTGATGACCAACGCGCCCAGCACGGTGGCCACGGAGCAGCTGGACGAGCTCAGCATCGCCACGAAGCTGCGCGGCTGATGGCGCGGGTCCTGCTCTGCCCCGCCTGCAAGAAGGTGGTCCCCCGGGAGGATGGGCTGCGCCCGCCGACGTTCCCGTTCTGCTGCGACCGCTGCAAGATGGCCGACCTTGGACGCTGGTTCGGCGAGGAATACGTGGCCTCACGCCCCCTGGGGCCCGAGGACAGCGAGGCGATCGAAGAGGTGCTCACCCGGCGTACGGGCGAGGGCTAGTCGCCGGGACAAACGCAATGGTTTCAGCAGCTTGCGCGGCGGGATCGGCCCCCGCAGGGCCTCGCCGTGGCCCGGGCGTGGCGACGTCCATCGAAAAAGGTTCAGAAAACAGGCCCTGATCCCACCACAACGGGCTTTCCTTGTGGTTAGGATGCGCGCCCGGCGCAGTGGAGCGCCGCTGGAGGTTGAGATCATGGAGCTGTTCGAGAAGCTTGAGGCGGTTGTGGCTGAGGCTCGCGGAGACGCGGACAAGTTTTACGGCAAGGGCAACAAGGCCGCCGGCACGCGCCTGCGCAAGGCCATGCAGGACCTGAAGGGTCTGGCCCAGGAGATCCGCGTGGAAGTGCAGAACAGCAAGAACGGCTGAGCCTGCATTCTCTCTTCGCTGCCTTCGGGGAGCGGAGCGTCGACCGGGACCGGGCTTGCCTCGAGTCCCGGTTCGTCGTTCTGGGGGGCGGCGTCGTGGATGGGGACCGGGCCTGGCTCGCGTCCCCGTCCGTCGTTCTGGGGTGCCGTCGCGCGATCGGCGGGCGCGGACCGAGGGGGCCAGCCGCGGGCTGCCTACCGGGGCCGCTCCATGCTCATGGGGCGCTCCCGGCCCTCCCGGCGCACCAGCAGGGGCACGAAGGGGCGGGTGGCGGCGCGCAGGGCGTCGGCGACCTGCTCCGGGTCGGCGACGGGGCTGTGGTTGACCTCCAGCAGGATGTCGCCGGGCTGAAGCTCGGCGTCGGCGGCCAGGCTGCCGCGATTTACTGCGCGCA